>JAGDBE010000139.1 GCA_017959195.1 Clostridia bacterium
GGACAGTTTCATCATGGTTTCGATGATTTCTTTTTTATTCAGCCGTTTTGCGTTGTTGGAGTTGAACTCCTCGATTGCAACGGCCTTCTTGTTGCCGTCCGTAAAGTACTTATCGTAGTTCAGTCCGCGGTTGTCTGCGGGGACGCGGTAAAAGTCGCCCATATCTATCGCTCTTGCGCATTCTTCGTTTGTGAGAAGCGTTTCGTACATCTTTTCGCCGTGGCGGATGCCGATTATCTTTATTTTGTCCTTGTCCGCGCCGAAAAGCTCGCAAACCGCGAGCGCCTGCGTCATAATCGTGCATGCCGGCGCCTTCTGTATGAGAAGGTCTCCGTTTTCGCCGTGTTCAAACGCGAAAAGCACGAGGTCAACCGCCTCGTCGAGCGACATGATGAATCTCGTCATGGACGGCTCGGTTATGGTTATCTCATTGCCCGCTTTTATCTGGTCTATCCAGAGCGGAATAACGGATCCTCTTGAGCACATTACGTTTCCGTATCTTGTGCAGCAGATTTTTGTGTTTTTGGACATTCTCGACTTTGCTATCGCAACTTTTTCCTCAAGCGCCTTGGAAATTCCCATGGCGTTTATCGGGTAAGCCGCCTTGTCGGTCGAAAGACAGATTACGCTTTCAACGCCTTCGTCAATCGCCGCCGTAAGCACGTTGTCGGTGCCTAAAATGTTGGTGCGCACCGCTTCCATCGGGAAAAATTCGCACGACGGAACCTGCTTCAGCGCCGCCGCGTGAAAGATGAAGTCAACGCCGTGCATTGCGGCTCTGCAGGATTCGAGCGAGCGCACGTCGCCTATATAAAATTTGATTTTGTCCGCCGCTTCAGGCATTTTCGTCTGAAATTCGTGGCGCATGTCGTCCTGCTTCTATTCGTCTCTCGAAAAGATACGGATTTCGCCTATGTCTGTCTGCAAAAAGCGGTTCAGAACCGCGTTGCCGAAAGATCCGGTACCTCCGGTAATCATCAAAGTCTTATCCTTAAAGATTCCCATAATAACATATCTCCCAAACATTTTTTCTGCATTATTTTAATAATTTTATCATATATAAAAATAAATGTCAACAACTGCCATTTTATTTTCGCGGATGAAAAAATTACCATACCCGCTTTTACATAAAATTTCTCTTTGTTACAAACAATATCAGCGAAACCGAAATTGTTGTCAAAAAGGAGTTTTTTATATATGAAAGCAACAGGTATCGTAAGAAGAATAGACGACCTCGGACGCGTCGTTATCCCGAAGGAAATCCGCCGCACGATGAAAATACGCGAGGGCTCGCCTCTCGAAATATATACTGACCACGAAGGAGAAGTTATATTCAAAAAATATTCTCCGATAGGAGAACTTTCGTCTTTCGCCTCGCAGTACGCGGAAACGGTGCATAAAACCTGCAAAATGGCGGTAATAATCTGCGACCGCGACACCGTCATCGCCTGCGCCGGAGTGTCCAAAAAGGACTATCTCGAAAAGCCGATTTCCGACAGCGCCGAAAGAATCATCGAAGGAAGGGCGCTTTACCAGTATCAGAACGGCTCGGAGCAGTACACTATAACGCGCGACGGCGCCGGCGACCTCTATATAAGGTGCGCCATGCCGATTCTCACCGAAGGCGACGTCATCGGCTGCGTAATTTCGGCGGCGTCGGCTTCAAAACCCGACGCGGAGCCCATAGCCCCCGAACTCGAGGCAAAGCTCGTGCAGACGGCGGCAAACTTCCTCGGCAAACAGCTTGAAAGCTGAATTTTATATATAAAAAAGCAGAAGCGTCCGCTTCTGCTTTTTATCTTTTTATTTTTTCGACAATACCTTGTGCAAAAGCGATTTATTCGGCTTAATAAAGTCCGGAGCATTATTTATTTGCGCGATCGCTGCGCTCTATAATCAGACCTTTTGCAAAAGCCCTCATCAGATCCTCAGGGTCTGTATCATACCTCTTTGCAAGGCTTATCAGAATATCATAGGGGATCTGCAAATTGTTTTCTTCACCGTACTGAGCCGCCATCCTGCCCATGCCGTACGCCTCGATTCTGACTTCGACGGGGTCAAGGTCATCCTTCCAGAGCAGAAACATTTTTTTGTTCCGTTTTTTTGTAAGCCGGTTCGATAAAAACGCGACGGCGGTGCTTACGCCGAAGAAAAACAAAAGAGAAGCGGGTATCGCAAATGCCGGCGAAACGTATTCCTGAAGGCGGTATATATCCGGCCAGCCTCCGTTCGCCTCGCCGATAAGCGCCACTTCAATATAATAAACGATCATATAAGCAGAACAGAGAACGATGCCGAACAGCCGGTCCTTCCACGTAAACAGGTGGCCGCTTTCGATCTGAAAGAAGGAAACAATGATTAAAAGCGGACAAACGATATGGGTGACAAAATTGTGTCCGCCGAAAGCATCGTGCGGAGACGTCCAGCTTATAAAGGCGAGCACAACGATCATCGTAACCGCGATGGAAGTCGTCGCCGTAAAATGAATCAGCGCCGCCCATTTCGGCAATATGAAACGCTTCTGGCGTATACCTTCGACCGCGAAAGGAAACACGAAAGCCGCGGAAAGCGCCGCAAACACGTTTGAGATCATCGTAAAGTAGATAAAGGACATAAAACCGTTTTCGTGCGCGACGTTATTCGTTATGTTCACGCCTTCGACGATACTGTAAAAAGCGAGTATCATCGTCAGTATCACACAGCAAAGCGCGATCACGCTTCGCCGCCTTAAAAGTACAGTCAGGTGTTCCCGGATCGACGTGTTCTTCATATCATTCATTTTTGTCATCGCCTCCGCTTTTTAATCACGGTTTTGTCGCTGTAAAAAACAGAAGCGGATGCTTCTGCTTTTTTTCATTATTATTTGAAAATCTTGCCCAGAACCTTTTGGAAAAATGATTTATTCGGCTTTATGAAGTCCGCCGCGGCGGAAACGCCCTCGTTTTCGAAAACGGAAACGAATTTTTCATAAATCTTTTGATCGGGCTTTGAAACGGGCTTTGTGAGCCGCTGATTATACTTGATTACAGCGTCGATTTCCTGCTTTTGAAAATCTATTTGTTCCGAAACGCTTTCAAACAGCTTTTTTCCCTTTTCGGTGCATACTATCACGCAGGAAGTGCCCATTTTATTATAGTTTTCCGTGATATTTTCTATTCCCTTATAGTCGCCGATTATCACGTCGCCGATAAGCGGAAAATCCTTGTATCCGCACTCATAGCAGCTGTCGCGCATCAGAATATTCGACTGGAAGATTCTGCCGAAAGTCGAGAGGTGCAGCGGTTCCGTTTTCACGTTTCCGTTTTCGAAAGACGCCTCTATATACATCGGGAGCCATTTTTTGAGCTTTTTTCTCATATTGAAGCCCGTAATTTTACTGTTTTCCCTCTTTTCAAGGTCGGAAACGTATGCTTTGAGCGCCTTATCCGACGTCGGGCCGTGGCAGATGAGCGTTACGAAATAAAGATTTTCGTTTTCGCCTACGAAATTCTTCACCGCCGCCGCCTGGCAGGGCGTTCCGGTAAACAAAACGGGTTTATTTTCGCAGAGCGCCTTTTTTATCTCCCCAAACACGCCTTCCGTCTTACTCTGAACGTATTTTGAGGTGCGCATTTTCATTATATCGGAAATATCGCCCGAAAGAATATGCTTTGCGCCGCAAAAGTCGTCGTCATACACGCTTCCGCAGACTTTTCCGCCTTTTTCAAGGATGCTTTTTGCGAACGCGAAGAAAAGTCCGCCCGACGAGCTCTGCGAAACGAGGTTTTCGTCTTTGAGCCATGCGGAGTAAACTTCTTTTTCGGAGTTTTCTTGCCTTTTGAACGAATTATGCGGGCATTTATCAAAGCAGATTCCGCAGTCTATGCATTTTTCCGCGTCGATTTCGGGATAGAGAAAAAAGTTTTTATTCTCCATCCTCACCGCGTTTTTTGGGCAGACCGCCGCGCAGAGTCCGCAGCCGCTGCAATTTTCGCCATTTAAAGTAGAAACGTTCATTTTTAACCTTCCGTCAATTTTCTTCCGACGCGAGTTTTTCAATTATCATATCGGTAAACTCTATGCCGGATTCATATTTCAGATGATACACAGTATCGAAGAATTTATCGTTTTCATATGCCGAGTCTTCAGGCTTATAGAGCATTTTTACATTATCGTCAGAAAGTCTTTGATATATGCCGTCTGCGCACTTTTCGCTCTGTTCGAAAGACGTCCTGTTGAGCGGCGGGAACAGAAGATAAACCTTTACTCCCATATCCTCGAAATATTTTATGTTTTCCTCGAGTTTATCTATAAACGGGTAGTTTTCGAAATCGTAAACAGAGTCGGCAAACTTATCGGGCGGCAGGTTTTCGTGGACCGTCATATCTCCGTACTCATTTGACGAGGACCGCAGATACACCTTATTCTTTGAAAGCTTCTTTCTTATGCTGTCCTGAAAATAGAAGCCGAAATTCTTCCAGCCGACCGTCAAAGCCGTCGGCAGATATTTGAGAAGCGCGGACGCGGGTGTTCTTTTTATAGTTTCGGGGGCGTAATAAAGCAGAAATTCGACGTTATTGTCGGTATCGTTATACCAGCCCTCCCCGTAATAGCCGTATTCGGGCATTAAAAACAGTATATCGCCCGGTTTCATATACGGTTTTACGCTGTTTATATACAGTCCGAACGACGTTCCGGCGTTGAGTCCCATATTGACGGACGGAATTCCCGTCTTCTCTTCGAAATATTTACTGTGAATGCCGAAATGCGTTGCCGAACCGCCGACAAACACCGCTTTATTCTCGTCTTTCATCGCTTCGAGGCGGTTTAACTTATCTATATACGAGGCGTTGCTCATGGATTTTGAGTACGATCTGTAAAGCACGTGTCCGAGAACGCAGAAAACGAGCATTATTACCGTAATTATTATGATTTTTGAAGCAAATCTTAAACTTTTACTCTTTTCCATAATTTCTCAGAACCTCGAATAAATAAACGTACTTGTGTTTCCGTATTCGCCGAAGCACAGCGGCAAAACGAGAAGAATTATGTAAACTATCCATCTAACGTACGGCTTTTTAGCGGAAATGATGTCCGCAAAGCTCGATTTTTTCTTTTCCTCGTAAATATCGATGAAAATCGTGCAGGCAATACCCAAAGCCGTGAATGCAAGCTTGATAAGCGGCGTTGTGCTGATAAAATACGACGGCAGCGGGGACATCTTCCAGTCCTTTGCAATTAAACCTATGTAGTTTACCGCCTGTTTTAAGTTATCAGCCCTGAAAAACAGCCATGCGGCGTTTACGACGAGATATGTATATATCCAGCCGAGAACGCTTCTTTTTTTGCCTTTTTCGGCGTTATCGTAGAAATTAAGCCTCTTTTCGAGCACGAGGAACACGCCGTTAATAAGTCCCCAGATCAAAAACGTGAGGTCTGCGCCGTGCCAGATTCCGCTTACGGCAAAGACGATAAGCATATTCAAAGAAGCGCGGAAAACGCTGCATCTGCTGCCGCCGAGCGGGAAATACAGATATTTCCGAAACCACGTCGAAAGCGAAATATGCCAGCGTCTCCAGAATTCAGTTATGGATTTGCTGAGGTAGGGGTGGTTGAAGTTTTCAGCCATCTCAATTCCCAGGCACTTTGCGCAGCCGCGCGCCATGAGGGTGTATCCGTTGAAATCCCAATATATCTGGAAGCCGTAAAGGAAAACGGTTGCTATCAGAAACAGCGACGACGTTTTATCGGCGTTGCCGAACACCAAATCGACGACGTATCCGCAGGATGCGGAGCAGAAAACCTTATAAAACAGGCCGTGCGCCATGTTTTTAAGTCCGTTTCCGTATTCGTCGAAGGTAACTTTTTTAGGATTGTTTATCTGCGGAAGCAGTTGTTCCGCACTGTTGATGGGGCCCGCCGTTATCTGCGGGAAGAAGCTCAGAAAGAGTCCGTAAGACAGAAAATTCCTCTCCGCCTTTATCTTTCCCCTGTAAACGTCGATAAGGTAGCCGACCGCCTGGAACGTAAAGAACGATATGCCGAGCGGCAGCGATTTTACGCCCGAAAACGATATTCCCGCAAGGCCGAGCAGCCACGTGAGATACTTATACAAAAACAGCGGCAGAAACGATATTA
>JAGDBE010000140.1 GCA_017959195.1 Clostridia bacterium
GAGGACGCGGAACAGAAAATACTCAATGAGCTTGCCGTTTACGTTCCAAAAGAAATTATCGCAAATATAGACAGAACAGACAGCAAGATGATATACGACTTTGTCAGAGACCGCTTGAACGCATTTTTTGACGACAGTCAGCCTGAAATATTCGAAAATCCCGATTTCAAGGAACTGAATCTGCGTTTCGGAGAAGAGGTATTCAAAACCAACAATATCTCTTCCGCGTCTCCCGTTGTTTATGCGGTGTATGCGATACTTAAATACATAAAGAACACCCAGAAAACCGACCTTTCCTACATGGACAAGCTCGAATTTTATACAAATGAAGTGTTTTTGGGTATTGACGTCAATACGCGCAGAAGCCTTGAAATATGCGAAACAATGCGTACAAAAGAGAAAAAAGGCACGCTTTTGTGGGTTATTGACAGAACAAAAACCGCCATGGGCGCAAGACTTATAAGAAAATGGCTTGAACAGCCGCTTGTAAACGTAAATAAAATAACAAAGCGCCAGCAGGCCGTAACCGAACTGTATAACGCCTATATCGAACGCGAGGAAATACAGAATCTGCTCTCGTCGGTAAGCGACATAGAGCGCCTTATGACCAAAATCGTATATAACACGGCAAGCGCAAGGGATTTGCGCGCACTTTTCCAGACAATTTCCGTGTTGAAGCCGATAAAAGAGCAGCTGAAGACGTTCAATTCATCTGAGCTTGCATATATTAGAGACAATTTTGATACTCTTGACGAAATCGGAAATTATATCGACGAAGCAATAGTAGAGGAGCCGCCGTTTTCAGTAAGGGAAGGCGGAATGATAAAGAAGGGCTTCTGCGAAGAAATTGATGAACTCAACGCAATTCAGACGGACGGCAAAGCTTGGATTGCGAAAATCGAGCAGCAGGAAAGGGAATATACCGGTATTAAAGGCCTTAAAATCGGCTATAACCGCGTTTTCGGATACTATATAGAGGTTACGAACTCATATAAAGAACTCGTTCCAGACAGATATATAAGAAAACAGACGCTGACAGGCGGCGAAAGATATATCACCGAAGAATTAAAGGAAATGGAATCCAAAATTCTCGGCGCAAAAGACAAGGTCTGCGCGCTTGAATACGAAAAATTCCAGGAACTGAGAGCTTTTATTGCAAACAGGGTTCACGTTGTAAACAAAACGGCGGACCGGCTTGCAAAAATCGACGTTTACGCGTCCCTTGCGGAAGTTGCAAAGAAAAATAACTATAACTGTCCCGAAGTTGATATGTCCGATATAATCGACATAAAGGACGGAAGACATCCCGTAGTGGAAAAATTCATGAAAAACGAGATGTTCGTGCCTAACGACGCGCTTCTTGACGACAATAACAGACTTATGCTCATAACGGGACCTAATATGGCAGGTAAATCGACTTATATGCGTCAGGTGGCGCTCATCATACTTCTTGCGCAGATGGGCTCGTTCGTTCCCGCAAAATCGGCGCGTATAGGCATTATAGATAAACTCTTTACGCGTATCGGTGCCTCTGACGACCTTGCAGCCGGACAGTCAACCTTTATGCTTGAGATGTCTGAATGCGCCTATATTCTTAAAAACGCGACGAGAAAGAGCTTCATAATTTACGACGAGATCGGACGCGGTACGTCTACCTACGACGGAATGAGTATTGCAAGGGCGATTATCGAATACACCGTAAGCAAAAAGCTTTATGCAAAAACAATGTTTGCGACGCACTATCACGAGCTTACCGAACTTGAAAACCTGTGTCCCGGCGTTGTAAACTCCAATATTGTTGCAAAAAAACGCGGCGGTGAGCTTATATTCATAAGAAAAATCGTAAAGGGAATCGCCGACCAGAGCTACGGTATTGAAGTTGCAAAGCTTGCTGGCGTGCCCGGAGAAGTCGTAAAAAGAGCCGATAAAATTTTAGAAAATATCGACGAACATCTTGAAAATTCTCAGAAAAAGGATATAATAAATAAAGGGGATTCCGGATTCGGAAAGACCATGGCGCTCGACACGGTTATTTACGACGAAATCTGCGAAAAAATAAAGTCGCTCGACGTAAATACGTTGACTCCCATCGAAGCGCTCACGAAACTTTATGAATTCAAGAATATGCTTGACGGAAAATAAGCGTATTCTCGGATATATATTTGTCAAAAAAGGAGGAAGAAAAGTGGATATTCCGGGGCGAAGTAGAAAAAGCATGTATATCATTCCTTTCGGAATGCGCTTTTCGCTTCCGAACAGGTAAAACCTGATATCTGCATAGTTATTATGCGGTATGCTTCTCTGCTTTCCTAACAAAATTTTAGGAAAGGACAGGTTGAAAATGACAAACGAACAGGAACTCATTGACCTGAAAGAAAAACTTGACAGTTATCTTGCCGAAAGAAATTACCGCAAGATAAAAGCGGTTATGGAAGAAATTCCGGAAGCCGACGCGGCTGAATATCTTGAAGGAATATCGATAGATAAGGCAATGCCGATATTCCGCTCGCTTTCAAAGGAAAAATGCATAGAGGTATTCAGTTATTTTGAACCCGAAACGCAGGAAGTTTTTATAAATTCGATTACCGATGAAGAAATTTCGAACATTATCGAAGAACTCAGCGTCGACGATGCTGTCGACATGCTTGAGGAAATGCCTGCGACAATAGTAAAAAAAGTACTTAAAAACGCAAGCGCAAACACAAGAAAACTTATAAATCAGTTTCTGAATTATCCCGAAGACTCCGTCGGAAGCATTATGACGGCGGAATATACCGACCTTAAAGGAACGATGACCGTCGGGGAAGCGATTAAGTATATAAGGAGCATCTCCGACAACAGAGAAACCATATATACTTGTTATATAATAAGCCCGTCGCGTCAGCTTGAGGGTGTAATAGAGCTATGTGATATTCTTGCATGCGAAAACGACGACACGCTTATTTCCGATATTATGGAAACGAGTATAGTAAAAGCCGTAACGACCGACGATAAGGAAACCGTTGCGGGTATGTTCTCGAAATACGACATTACGACGCTTCCCGTTGTGGATAACGAAAACAGACTCGTCGGAATAGTAACGGTCGACGATATCGTGGACGTCATCGAAGAAGAGGCCACAAAAGACATCGAACAGATGGCCGCTATGCAGCCTCTGGAAACACCGTATCTCAAGACCAGCGTATTTACGATAGTAAAAAAGCGTATTATCTGGCTTCTCATACTTATGATTGCGGGAACGATAACCGGCTCGATTCTGGGCAGATTTGAGGACACCATTTCGGCAATTCCACTGCTTGTAACGTTTATGCCCATGATATTCGACACGGGAGGAAACTCCGGCTCGCAGTCGAGCACGACGGTAATAAGAGGTCTTACCACAGGCGAACTCGAATGCTCTGACATCTGGAAAATTCTCTGGAAAGAAATAAGAGTATCGGTAATAGTAGGCTTCTCATTCGGTCTTTTAAATTTCTTCAGAATTCTGCTTATAACGAAAGACCCGGATAAGATCACTATCGCACTCGTCGTTTCGCTTGCAATGCTGCTGACGATAGTTATAGCAAAATCCCTCGGCGCGGTTTTGCCGATTGCGGCAAAAAGGTTAAAGCTTGACCCTGCCGTAATGGCGGCGCCGCTTATCACAACGACGGTTGACGTGTGCGCAATGCTTGTATATTTCGGTCTTGCGCTTAAACTGTTGTCGTTCAGATTATAATGATAAAAGCCGTTGCGTTTGCAACGGCTTTTTTACAAAAATTTGCCTTTTATCTATTGATTTAAATATTGATTAGTATTAAAATATAATAAAGTATATTTTAATAAAGGAAAATGGTATGTCAGATTTATCGCATATAAGAAATTTTTGCATAATTGCTCATATTGACCACGGAAAATCGACGCTTGCGGACAGAATTCTCGAAAACACAAAAACCGTGGAACTGCGCGATTCAAAAGACCAGATGCTTGACGATATGGAACTTGAACGCGAAAGGGGAATTACGATAAAAGCAAAGGCCGTGAAGATGAACTATACCTATGAGGGAAAAGTCTACACGCTAAATCTCATCGATACGCCCGGACACGTCGATTTCAACTATGAAGTATCGCGCTCGCTCAAAGCATGCGAGGGCGCTCTTCTCGTTGTCGACGCAACGCAGGGAATTGAGGCGCAGACGCTTGCGAACGCCTATCTTGCAATAGATAACGACCTTGAAATCGTTCCGGTAATCAACAAAATCGACCTTCCGTCGGCGGATATCGAGGGAACGCGTAAGGAAATCGAAGAAATCATAGGAATTCCCGCAGACGAAGCCCCTGCGGTTTCAGCTAAAGCAGGAATTAACATAAACGAAGTCATAGAGCAGGTAATAAAAAGCATTCCTGCGCCCAAAGGCGATACAGACGCGCCTTTGAAAGCGCTTATATTCGATTCCTACTACGATTCGTACAGAGGAGTTGTCGTTTATATAAGAGTTTTCGACGGAAGCGTTAAAGCGGGCGACAGAATTCTCATGATGGCGCAGAAAACGGAATATGAAGTCGTAGAAGTCGGCTTTATGGACCCGAACGGGCTTCATAAATCGGAATCTCTCGGCGCAGGCGAAGTAGGATATATAACCGCTTCCATTAAAACGGTAGGCGACACGAGAGTCGGAGATACCATCACAAGCGCCGTAAATCCTACGGAAACTCCGCTTCCCGGCTTTAAAAAAGCGCTTCCCGTCGTTTTCAGCGGAATTTATCCCGCAGACGGCGCAAAATACGGAGATCTTCGCGACGCACTTGAAAAACTGTCTCTTAACGATGCCGCTTTATCGTTTGAGCCTGAGACTTCCGCCGCGCTCGGATTCGGATTCAGATGCGGATTTTTGGGACTTCTCCATATGGAAATCCTTGAAGAACGTCTTGAAAGGGAATTCAACCTTGATCTCATAACGACGGCGCCGAGCGTTATTTATAAAATAAAGCCGAAATCGGGAAATGAATATTATATCGACAACCCCACAAACTTCCCGACGGGCGACGAAATAGAAGAGGTATGCGAGCCTGTTGTAAAGGCGACGATTATATCTCCGTCGGAATATATAGGCGCAATTATGGAACTCTGCCAGGACAGACGCGGAACGTATATAGATATGAAATATCTCGACGCAAACAGGGCGGAGCTGCATTATATTCTGCCGCTCAACGAAATTGTTTACGATTTCTTTGACGCGCTCAAATCTAAGAGCAAGGGATACGCATCTCTCGATTACGATATTGCGGGATACGAGCCTTCAAAGCTTGTAAAACTTGATATTTTATTAAACGGCGAGCTTATAGACGCGCTTTCATTTATAATACACGCGGACAAGGCTTATCAGAGGGCGCGTAAAATTGCCGAAAAGTTAAAAGAAAATATACCGAAACCGCGGTATGAAATACCCATTCAAGCGGCGATAGGCGGTAAAATCATTGCACGCGAAACGGTAAAAGCATTAAGAAAAGACGTGCTTGCAAAGTGTTACGGCGGAGACATCACGCGAAAGAAAAAGCTTCTTGAAAAGCA
The DNA here is from genome assembly GCA_017959195.1 of Clostridia bacterium. Taxonomy (GTDB): domain Bacteria; phylum Bacillota; class Clostridia; order Oscillospirales; family CAG-382; genus UMGS882. The sequence continues at coordinate 5,552 of JAGDBE010000140.1, forward strand.
AAAGGAAGGCAAAAAGAGAATGCGTTCCTTCGGCAGCGTAGAAGTTCCGCAGGAAGCCTTCATGGCTGTGCTAAAATTCAATGATGAATAACCGGTCTGAAAGGAAAAAGTAATGAAATCACTCGGTTTATATCTTCATATACCATTTTGTATAAAAAAGTGCGAATACTGCGATTTCTATTCCGTGCCGAATACGTCGGAAAGCTTGAAGGACGCATATATAAACGCTCTTATTGCCCATATGAAAGAGTACGGCCCCCAGGCGCGCGAATACGTTGTAAATTCCGTTTATTTCGGAGGCGGAACCCCGTCTTTGCTTACGGAAAAGCAGTTGAAGCTCATTATGAAAAACGTAAAATCCTGTTTTAACTTAAGTCCGCTGTGCGAAATATCGATGGAAGTAAATCCCGGCACGGTTGACGCGGAAAAACTAACGTCTTTCCGACGGTGCGGCATAAACAGACTGAGTATAGGCGTGCAGTCGTTCAATGACGAGGACCTTCAGACTGCGGGCAGGATTCACACCTCGGGAGACGCTTATAAAGCGATAAGCGACGCAAGAAAAGCGAAGTTCAATAACGTAAGCATAGATTTGATTTACGGACTGCCGAATCAGACTTTGCAAAACGTTGTGGACAATATTAACATAGCATGCGGGCTTGAAGTCGACCACCTGTCCCTTTACGGACTGAAAATTGAGGAAGGCACACCGTTCTGGTTCAACAGATACAAACTTTCTTTTCCGGACGAGGAAACGGAAAGAAGTATGTATTTTACGTCGGTGGGCTTGCTCGAAGGCGCCGGATTCAAGCAGTATGAAATATCAAATTTTGCAAAAAAGAACAAGGCCTGCCGTCATAATCTGAAATACTGGCACGCGTTCGAATACATAGGGCTTGGGCCCGGAGCGCACTCGTATTTCGCGGGCAAAAGGTTTTCCTTCAAAAAAAGCCTTTCGCTCTATCTTGACAGTTTTGACCCCGCAAAAACGACGGTGGAACAACTTATCGACGAATATATCGATATCCCGTATTCATCGCGTATCGCGGAATACGTCATGCTGAATTTCAGGCTGAATTCCGGAATCGACTGCCAGGCGTTCAAAAAGCAGTTCGGGCAGGATTTCAACAAAATTTATTATGAACGGATTCTTCCGTATTTAAAATCAGGTCATATCGTAAGAACAAAAAACGGTTACGCTTTTTCACCTGACGGTATGTACGTATCAAATTACATTCTTTCGAGAGTTATCGACTTTGATCTTATAATTCCCGGAACCAACTAAAAAAGGAGTTTTATCATGAAAAAATTAACCGTATTATTTGTTTTTATCATATGCTTTGCTTTGATTTTATCATCATGCGACAACACCGTAAAACAGCCCGAACCCGACGATAACAATATTACCGATATTGAAAGCGACGAAACCGATAACAGCGTTTCTGTAATAAACGTCGGCGCACTTAAGGGACCTACGGCAATGGGACTCGTTAAACTCATGGACGACGAAACGGAAAACGCTTCCGGAAACGTTGCATATGATTTTGTAATCGAAGCGGCACCCGACGCAATTTCTCCCAAACTTATAAAGGGAGAACTCGATATCGCGGCAATTCCCGCAAACCTCGCTTCCGTTTTGTATAATAACACCGACGGACAAATCGTCGTTGTTAATATAAACACGCTCGGCGTGCTTTATATCGTTGAAAACGGAAATTCCGTAAACAGCGTTGAAGATTTGCGCGGCAAGACGATATACACAAGCGGCAAGGGCTCGACACCCGAATATGCGCTTAACTATATGCTTGAATCAAACGGCCTTGTAATAGGAACGGACGTAAATATCGAATTCAAAGCCGAGCACGCGGAATGCGTTGCCGCAATTGTTTCCGACGAAAGCGGAAATTCCGTTGCAATGCTTCCTCAGCCGTTTGTAACAACAGCTCAGATGTCGAACGAAAACATAAGAATCGCGCTCGACCTTTCGGAAGAATGGAAAAACGCATCCGGCAAGACTCTCATTACCGGAGTTATGGTTGCAAGAAAGCAGTTTGCCGAAGAACATTCCGAAGAACTTGACGCTTTCCTTAAAAAATATAATGATTCTGTAGCATACGTTAATCAGAACACCGAAGACGCGGCCGCTCTTATAGAAAAATTCGATATATTCAAGGCGGCAGTTGCTAAAAAGGCGCTTCCTTTCTGCAATATAGTATTTATTGACGGCGCGGATATGAAAGAAGCCCTCGGAGAATATTTGAACGAACTCTATTCTCAGAATCCCGCATCGGTAGGCGGAAAACTGCCGGCAGACGACTTCTATTACAATGCGGAACAATAAATATTTAAAGCTTGCCGCGGCGCTGGTATTCTGGCTTGCCGTCTGGCAGATTGCTTCAATATTTGTAGGACAAAAAATACTTCTTCCGTCGCCGCTTGACGCTGTAAAAAGCTTTTTTACGATTGTTTTTACAGCAAAATTCCTGTCGGCAGTCGGCTTTACCGTAAGTAAAATACTATCGGGATTTTTCCTCGCGCTGATTGCGTCAGTCGTTCTCGTTATTATTTCTTCGGTATCGAAGTTTGCAAAAGCAATGATTTCGCCGCTCATGTCAGCGCTAAAATCGGTGCCTGTGGCGTCGTTTGTAATACTTGCGCTCATATGGATTAATTCGGCGTATCTGTCTGCATTTATTTGTTTCGTTATGGTGCTTCCCGTTCTTTATATAAATATCCTTTCGGGAATAGAGTCAACGCCCTCAGACATGAAGGATATGGCTAAAATATACAATATAAAGCCGGTAAAGAAGGCGCTTTATATCTTTACGCCAAACGCGCTGCCGTATTTCAAGTCCGGCTGTAAAATTGCACTCGGTCTTTGCTGGAAAGCTGGCGTTGCAGCTGAGCTTATCGGAATTCCTACCGGCTCTGTCGGCGAACAACTGTATTTTTCAAAGGTATATTTCTTAACGTCGGATCTTTTCGCCTGGACGCTTGTAATCATACTTATAAGCGTTTTGTTCGAAAAGTTGTTTATGTACGCCTTGGGGCTTTTGACGAGTCTTTATGAGAGGATTTGATTGAATGGAAATTAAAGTATGCAATTTGACCAAATCTTTCGGAGACAATACTGTATTGAATAACTTTTCCGAAGTATTTTCCGACGGACTTACCACCTGCATTATGGGTGAATCGGGCTGCGGAAAGACCACGCTTTTAAAAATACTTGACGGAACGCTTGAATATGAAAGCGGGGAAGTTACCGATCTTGAAAATATAAAAAAATCCGTCGTTTTTCAAAACGACAGACTGATAGACACTCATACCGTTTACAGAAACGTAAGGGTAATTTGTGGTAATAACGTCACAAAACCGCAAATTCTTACGGCTTTGGGCGAAGTAGGTCTTTCTAACGACGTTCTTTACGAAAAAATATCAAATCTCAGCGGAGGAATGAAGCGCAGAATATCAATTATATGCGCAGTCCTCTACGGCGGGGAAGTGTTTTTGCTCGACGAGCCCACAAAAGGACTTGACGACAACAATAAAAAGAACGTTATCGACTATATAAAGGCAAATACAAAGGGCAAAACCGTAATATGGGTAACTCACGATAAAGATGAGGCAAATTATGCCGCGGATAAAACGGTATATATGAAAAAAGAGCAGTGAAAACTGCTCTTTTTTTACATATTATAACGGTTTTTTAAGAATTACGGGGTATCTTCTCGGGAAAATCTGGTTTGTCGGCTTTACCTTTCTTATTACGACCAGAGCATGCTCAAATACCGTTTTGTCCTGTAAATTCAGATACGCGGGATAAACTTTTTCTATTTTTCCTCCGAGCGCCGTTATTGCCTTTTCGGAAAGTGAAAGCTCGCTTGCGGGGTTTGATTTGTCGCATTCCTTTAAGCTTTTGTATGCGATGAAAATGCCGCCTTCCTTAACGTAGGGAATACAAAGCTCCGACAAAATCGGAAGGGAAGCGACGGCTCTTGATACCGCAACGTCGTATTTTTCTCTGTGCCCGTCTTTTATGAGTTCTTCGGCTCTTTCTGCATAAAAATCGCAATCATAACCGAATTTTTCGCAAACGTTCTGCGCAAATTTCAATTTTTTCTCGGTGCTGTCAAGAAAAGTAAGATTAATGTTGTTCTTTACAATTTTGAGGGGAAGTCCCGGAAATCCGCCGCCGCAGCCGACATCTATAATGCTTGCTCCGTCGGGAATAAGCGAATAGGAAAGTGGATACAGCGAGTCAATAAAGTGCTTTGTGCAGATTTCGTCTTCCGTCTTTAAAGAAGTGATGTTTGTATGCTCGTTGAACTCGATGAGCATATCGTAAAGAACGTCAAACTTTTCGGCGGTATCCGAAGAACAGGTAATTTTATTGTTTTTACAAAAATCAAAAACTTTTTTGGAAATATATTTCATTGTTCTTCCTTATTTTTCTGTAAATCAAGATATGTCTGCAGTATAATCTGCGCGGAAAGTGTATCTATTTTTTCTTTGCGCGACTTTCCGTGCGTTCCCGTAATGTTCATGTATTCAGACGCAAGAATCGTCGTTCTGCGCTCGTCGATATATTCAATTAATAATTCGGGTTTACTTTGCAGAAGTTTTTCGGCAAACGCTTTTATCTTTGACGCTGCTTGACCTTCTGTTCCGTCCATATTAAGAGGAAGTCCGAGCACTATTTTTCCGACTTCGTTTTCTTCAATAACGGGAAGAATTTTTTTAACTGCGTCGTTCATGCCTGAAATATCAAGTTTTCCTATTCCGCCGGCAAGAAAGCCCGAAACGTCGGATAAAGCAAGACCTATTCTTGCGTCTCCGTAATCCACTCCCAAAATTCTCATATTAACTCCATAAAAATATTACCGTGCCTGTAAGCCGGGTTCTGTTTTAGACAGCTATCTATCTTGGCTTTATGTCGCCATAAAGCTCTGTGCCGCCAGCGGATATGCAGGGCAGCATTGTCAAAATGACGCTCCGCAGGCGTTGCTTCGGATAGGGTTTACACGGCCGCAAAGTCGCCAGTGCGCCGGTGAGCTTTTACCTCGCCTTTTCATCCTTACTGCAAAAGCAGCGGTTATTTTCTGTTGCACTTTCCCTGAGGTTTCCCTCGGCAGACGTTATCTGTTATCCCGCCCATATGAAGCCCGGACTTTCCTCACGCAAATACCTTTCGGCGTATTGCGCGCAGCTGTCCGGCACGGCATTTTAATTATATCTTTTTTTTACAAAAGTGTCAAGTACACTTGTTACCGATATTTTACCGACTTTTATTGACTGTTTACCCGTAATATGGTATTATATATACAAGATTTGAGATTTTAAGGAAAGAGTATGAACTACATATTTTTGGATTTGGAATGGAATCAGCCGACGTCTTTTGACAAATTGAATTATAAAGACGGTTTGTGCCTGAATGCCGAAATAATACAGATAGGCGCCGTGAAAACCGACGAAAAATGCAACTTTTCCGACAGTTTTGACCGCAAAATTAAGCCTAAAATACTTACAAAATTCAATAAATCGGTAAAAAATCTCACCGGAATTTCAGAAGCAGACCTCAATAACGCAGAATCATTTGCGGATGTTATTTCCGATTTCAAAGAATGGTGCGGTAAAGATTATATCTTCTTTACGTGGGGATACGACGACATAAACGTGCTTGGAAATAATCTTCAGTACTTCAAAATGGATACGACGTGGCTTCCCGAGTTTTATAATCTTCAGATTATGTTCTGCAGGCAGAATACCGAGGAAAACAAGCAGTACTCTCTGTCATTTGCTTCAAAATTTTTCAATATAACCGTTGACAAACCTCTTAATAACGCGCTTACCTACTCATACATCACGTCTCTTATCGCAAAACATATGGATATAAAGCAGGGGATAAAAAAATACAACGTTATGGTATTCAAGGATAAATCCATCCCCGAACATATGAAAAGAATCATTTATAAAGGACGTACAAAGGAATTCACGGATACAACAATATTATTTTCAAAACAAATATTTTATCTCCGGTATGCCCGGAATGCTCGCACCCGTTAAAAATTACCGACAGCGCAAAAAACGGACTGTTTTCATATATGTGTATCGGAAAATGCGCAAAACACGGTATTTTTGCAAAGAGCCTCAGAATTTACAAGACCTCCGACAACACCTTTGCGGCGACGGAATGGCTTTATACCGTCGATAAATACAATAAAAAATATTTTGAAGAACAAATTATAAAAATGCGCGAGCAGGATAAAAGAAAAAGTAATTTAAGAACAAAACCAAAAGAGGACAAACATGCCGAATAACCTATTTGCAAGAACGGAAATGCTTTTGGGAGCGGAAGCTCTCGAAAAACTTAAAAATTCAAAAATACTTGTTTTCGGCGTAGGCGGTGTCGGCGGCTACGTCTGCGAAGCGCTTGCAAGATGCGGCGTCGGTGAAATTGACGTCGTTGATAAGGATACCGTTGACGAAACGAATATAAACAGACAGATTATCGCGGATACGACAAATATAGGAATGCCAAAGGTCGACGCGGTTAAAGAGAGAATGCAGCGTATTAATCCCGAAATAAAAGTTAACGTTTTCAAGACTTTTTTCCTTCCCGAAAACGCAGATTTTGTTGATTTTTCAAATTACGATTATATCGTCGACGCAGTTGATACCGTAAGCGCCAAAATAGAAATAGTTAAAAGAGCAAAAGAAAATAGCGTTCCCGTAATTTCCGCCATGGGCACGGGAAACAAGATAAATCCGCAGATGCTTGAAGTCGCGGATATTCAAAAGACGTCTGTCTGCCCGCTTGCAAAGGCGGTAAGACTGCTTTGCAGGAAAAACGGAATAAAGCACTTAAAAACAGTATATTCAAAGGAAATTCCGATTAAAAAAGAAGAAAACGGAAGAACCCCTGGAAGCATATCCTTCGTTCCGTCGTCCGCCGGACTTCTGATGGCTTCCGAAATCGTAAAAGATATTACCGGTATAAGAAATGACTGAATATAAAATTATTCTGCCCTGTTATATTGAAATAATAATATCCGAACTCGAAAAGCAAGGCTTTGAATGCTATGCTGTTGGGGGATGCGTAAGAGACGGCGTTATGAATCTGCCCTTGTACGACTATGATCTGACGACAAACGCAAGCCCGAAGCAGATTCACGAAATATTTGAAGAAAATTATAAACTCATCGATACCGGAATCCGCTTCGGAACGGTAACGCTTGTTGCGGAAGGGCATAACGTCGAAATTACGACGTTCAGAACGGAATCGGATTATACCGACAACAGACGGCCTGAGAAAATAGAGTTTTCTTCAAACCTTAAAGAAGACCTGTCAAGGCGCGATTTTACGGTAAACGCCCTCGCATACAGTAATCGCACGGGTTTAATCGACTGCTTTTCCGGAATTGATGATATAAACAATAAAATTATCCGCTGTATCGGAAATCCCGACGACAGACTGACAGACGATGCGCTGAGAATACTTCGCGCGCTCAGATTTTCCTCAAAACTCGACTTTTCAATAGAAGAGAAAACAAAAAAATCTTTAAACAAAAACGCGCCCCTTCTAAGCAACATCTCAACCGAGCGCATATATTCGGAAATAAATAAAATGCTGTCCGTAAAAAACGAAAAGAGAATAAAAACGATTTTCGACGGAAACAGACCTGTTTTTGAGGTGATTTTTCCCGAAATTGCAGTTTTTTCAGATAAATCTTACAATAACTTTTCGGCTTCTCTTTCGCGGCTTTCCGGAGACTCCGTATCATGTCTTGTTTATATTGCCTGCAAACTTAAATTTTCCGACAAACGCATGTCGGATTTGAAATACGAAAAATCAATAAAGAAAGCGTCGGACACAACGTCGCAAACGCTTGAATATCTCAAAAAAACGAAGCTTTCCGACACCGATTTTATGCTTGCATCTGCAAATTACGGCGAAAAAGCGGTGCTGTATGCCGCAAAAATCATTGACGCCGAGGCAGGGGAGTCAAAGTACTTTGGAAAAATAAAAGATTTACTTGATCGCGAATGCGTTTCATTAAAGGAGCTTGCAATAGGCGGAAAAGACTTGAACGCGCTCGGTATTTACGGAAAAGACGTGTCGGAAATTCTCAAATTCCTATTAGAAGCCGTTATTCTGAAAAGGTGCAGAAACAAACCTTCCGACCTGATTGAATATTACAAAAGCAATTATAAAAAGAGAAGTTGAAGCTTCTCTTTTTTTATTAAAAAATTTAATAAATATTACAATTTAACTATTGACAAATAATGGTAAAAAGTATAAAATTATAAAAGTTAGTTAATTAATAAATTCTGTCAATTAATAAATTATCACTTAATAAATAAGGAGGTATAACGATGTTCAAAAATCACACCCGCTCAAACAAAGAAAACGCAATGTTTCTTTTGATGGCAATTCAAAGAAAGAGAAGATGCATCTTCGAAAGAATGGTTGAAAATACGGGGTTATATTCAAGCCAGCATAAAATGTTGATGTATCTTCACAGAAACAACGGCTTTTTCCATTCGCAAAAGGATTTGGCCGCAAATCTCGGAATAAGCCCGCCCGCAGCGGCAGTTACGCTAAAAAAGCTTGAAAATCAGGGCTATATTTCAAGGTCTGTTTATGAGGACGATTCCAGAATAAACAATATCGAACTTACCGACAAGGCAAGACAAATAATAAATCAGACTTTCGATTGCTTCAATAAGCTTGACGAGATAGCGTTTTCCGACTTTACCGATGAGGATATCGCAGTACTTACAGGCTACCTTACAAAAATGCATAACTCCTTAAAGAAAGGCATGGAACACTGACAATGCGGAGATGGTTTCACTATGTAAAACCTTATAAATTATACTTCATTATGGGGCCGGTATCCATGATAGTTGAAGTTATAGGCGAAGTTTTGATGCCCATGTTTATGGGACATCTTATAAACAGAGCCGAAGCCGGCACCTTGGATATACCGACGAGCCTCGGTTATTCGGGACTTATGATTCTGACCGCTTTACTCATGATGGCGGGCGGAATCGGAGGCGCGTATTTCGGCGCAAAGGCGTCGATTAACTATGCAGCCGACGTAAGAGAAGATATGTACAGGAAAATACAGAAATTTTCCTTTGCAAATATCGATAAGTTCTCGACAGGCTCGCTTGTTACAAGACTTACAAACGACGTAACCAAACTCCGCGATTTCGTAAACACGCTTTTAAGAATGTGTTTAAGGTCGCCCGGTATATTTATCGGCGCGCTGTTTATGGCAATACGTCTTCGTCCCTCTCTTTCGCTCGTGCTTCTCGTAACAATTCCTCTTCTTGCAATTACCATTGCGTTTATTATAAAGGAAAGTTTTCCGAGATTTTCGACGATGCAGGATAAGATAGACAGTCTTAACTCTACCATTCAGGAAAACGTTACAAACGCAAGAGTTGTAAAATCCTTCGTGCGTGAAGATTTTGAAAACGAAAAGTTCACCGAAGCAAACAAGGACCTCAAAAACGCGGGTATCAGAGCATATAAAGTAATGATTCTTATGGGCCCGTTTATGTCGCTGTTTATGAATATAACGACGGCGCTTGTTGTCTGGGTCGGATCTAAAATCATACTCGGCGGAGCAGAGCCTCCTATGCAGGTCGGTGACCTTTCGCAGTTTGTAAGCTACATAAATCAGATACTTATGTCGCTGATGATGCTGACGATGATGTTCGTTATGTCGTCAAGGGCTATCGCAAGCGCAAAGCGTATTGCAGAAGTACTTGACGAAGAAGTCGACATAACCGACGACGATGCATCGCAGCCCGACGCGGTTGTAACAAAAGGCGACATCGAGTTTAAAAACGTAAGCTTCAGATATTATAAAAACAGCGAAGATCAGGTGCTGAAAAATATCAATTTAACGATAAAAGCGGGAAGTACCGTCGGAATTATCGGTTCTACCGGCTGCGGAAAGACAACGCTTGTATCAATGATTCCGCGCCTTTATGACGCCGACGAAGGCGAAATTTTAGTTGACGGCATAAACGTAAAAGATTATAAATTAAAGAATCTTCGTGAAGGCGTCGGCATGGTGCTTCAAAAGAACGTTCTATTTTCGGGAAGCATTGAAGACAACCTGAGGTGGGGCAACGAGTTTGCAACACTTGAACAGGTTGAAGATGCCGCAAGAAGCGCTCAGGCCGACAGTTTTATAAAGTCCTTTACCGAAGGCTACAAGACCGTTCTGGAGCAGGGAGGCGTCAACGTTTCCGGCGGACAGAAGCAGAGACTCTGTATAGCAAGAGCTTTGCTTAAAGAACCGAAAATACTTATTCTGGACGACTCCACGAGCGCAGTCGATACTGCGACGGAGGCAAAGATCAGAGAAGCATTCAGAACTTCTTTGAAGGATTCCACCAAAATTATTATTGCACAGAGAATTTCATCCGTTAAGGAAGCCGACGTCATTATAGTTATGAACGACGGAAAGATTACCGGTATCGGAAATCACGAAACCCTCCTTGAAAGCAATACCGAATATAATGAAATTTATTATTCGCAAAACGATAAGAGCAATGAAAAGGAGGCCGGATGACGTATGGCAAGAACATTATCAGAACTTCAGAAACAATATAACTCATCCGCCGCTCCCGAAAAAAGACTTTCCTTTATGCCCGGTCCCGGCAGAAGACGCGGCGACAGGGGAATGATGGGCGGAAAGCCGAAAAACACAATGCATGCAATCAAAAGAATGTTTGCATACATCGGCCCCTATAAATTCCGCATCCTTTTAGTTCTGTTCCTTATGCTTATAGGCACGGTTACAAACCTTATAGGCTCGTTTATGATGGCGCCTATCATCAACAAAATAGCGCTTTACGTAAATCCCAACCTCAACGCCTCATACAGTATTATGGAAAAGTTTTCAGACGGCATAATCACTTCCGTGTCGAAACTTATCCATGAGCCGCTTTCGGTTCTCGCGGGCGACGTGGTTTATTCTGAAATTCTTATATATATTGCGTCTGCACTTATAATTCTTCTGTCTGTTTACGCAATAGAAGTGCTCACTTCATACCTGCAGAGCAGAACAATGCTTTACGTTTCGCAGGGAGCCGTTGAAAGCATAAGAAATGAACTGTTTACAAAGCTGCAGAAACTTCCCATAAGATATTTCGACAACAACCCAACAGGCGAAATAATGAGCCGCTTTACAAACGATGTCGATAACATTGGAACTATGCTCGATAACTCACTCATTTCGCTTATATCGGGTACCGTAACCCTCATAGGCACGCTTGTGTTTATGATTACGACAAATATATATCTTACGCTTGTAACCGTCGTATTTGTTCCGATTTTCTTAAAACTCGGCACCGTAATAGGCAAGAGAAGCAGAAAATACTATTCGGGGCAGCAGGCGGCGCTCGGTGCCGTTAACGGCTACATAGAAGAGACTGTTACGGGACAGAAGGTCATCAAAATGTTCAACCACGAAAGCGATTCTATCGAAGAAATGTCGCTTTTGAACGACGACCTCAGAGATAAGCAGTTTAAGGCAAACTTCTACGGAGGAATTCTCGGTCCCATAATGGGTAACACCTCGCAAATCAGCTACGCGCTTACCGTCGGTATCGGCGGCGTGCTCATATGCACGACGGGCATGCTTCCCGGCGCGCTTACGGTGTTTGCAAACTATTCGAGGAGATTTTCTTTCCCGATAAACAACATTTCTCAGCAGATGAACACTGTATTTTCGGCACTTGCCGGTGCTGAAAGAGTATTCGATATAATCGACCGGGACGAGGAAGTAAGTTTTATAGGCGAAAAACAGGTACCCGAAAAGTTTTCGGGCTACGTTGAGCTCAATAACGTTACTTTCGGATACAATCCCGATAAAATCGTGCTCAAAAACATCTCTCTTTATGCAAAACCCGGTCAGAGAATTGCTTTTGTCGGCTCAACCGGCGCGGGAAAGACGACCATTACCAACCTTTTGAACAGATTTTACGATATTGAGTCGGGCGAAATAAAAATCGACGGCGTAAATATCAAAAATATCCCGATAAAAACCTTAAGAAGCAATATCGCCATGGTTTTGCAGGATACGCACCTGTTCAGCGGCAGCATAAAGGAAAATATAAGATACGGACGGCTTGACGCAACCGACGAAGAGGTTATAGAAGCCGCTAAAACCGCTAACGCTCACAGTTTCATTGTAAAGCTTGAAAACGGCTACGATACGATAATCGAGGGCGACGGCTCAAACCTTTCGCAGGGTCAGCGCCAGCTTCTCAATATTGCAAGAGCCGCGATAAGCAAGGCGCCCATACTCGTTCTTGACGAAGCGACGAGTTCCGTCGATACAAGAACAGAAAAGAACATTGAAAAGGGTATGGACACCATAATGAACACAAGAACCACGTTTGTA
>JAGDBE010000141.1 GCA_017959195.1 Clostridia bacterium
GAATGCGTTGCCCTGGGAATGCTCTGCATGTCGGGAGGAGACGCTAAAAAGCAGATAAAGAACATACTTGAAAGGTATAATCTTCCCACGTCGTACAAATGCTCAAAAGAGAGCCTTGTAAGTGCACTTGCGCACGACAAGAAGTCGAAAAAAGACACCGTTTCTGTTGTTAAAGTCAATAAAATCGGCACTTTCGAAATAACAGAAGAAACCCATAATCAAATAATATCCGACTGTAAAGGAGTGTTGACGCTGCTATGAAAAATACGTTCGGCAATTCTTTAACCGTAACTCTGTTCGGCGAAAGCCACGGACCCTGCATCGGCGCGGTAATAGACGGACTTGCGCCGGGAATAAAAATAGACGAGCAGTATATTGCTGAAAAACTCTCGAAAAGACGTCCAAAGGACGAGACTGCAACATCGCGCAGAGAGCCCGACCTCTTTGAAATCAAAAGCGGTGTATTTAACGGCTTTACAACCGGCACGCCTTTATGCATTATAATTCCTAATACCGATACAATAAGCAAAAACTATGATGATTTACTCGGAAAAGCGCGCCCGGGACATGCGGATTACGCTGCTTTCTGCAAATATCACGGATTTGAAGACGCGCGCGGCGGCGGACATTTCAGCGGAAGAATTACTGCGTCCCTCGTTGCAGCGGGTGCTATAATTTCCTATGCTTTGCAGAATAAAGGCATTTATATCGGCACGCACGTAAAAAAATGCGCTGATATATACGATTCCGAATTTTCCGACGACTTGAAAACCGATATAAGTTCGCTTTTATCGAAGGACTTCCCTGCTCTTTCGGACGAAAAATACGGAAAAATGAGAGAAGCGGTTTTAAATGCAAAAAATGACAACGACAGCGTCGGCGGAATAATAGAAACGGCAGTTATCTGTATGCCGAAAGGCGTCGGCGAGCCGTGGTTCGACACTGTTGAGGGAAAACTCTCTCACGCGCTCTTTTCGGTGCCTGCCGTTAAAGGCGTCGAGTTCGGTCTCGGATTTAGCTTTGCAGACAAACGCGCAAGCAACGTAAACGACGGACTTTATATCGAAAACGGCGAAATATATACAAAGACAAACAACAACGGCGGTATTAACGGCGGCATTACAAACGGCATGCCCGTAATATTCAGGTGTGCGATAAAGCCGACTCCGTCAATTTCAAAAGTTCAGGACACTGTTGATTACAAAAACAACGAAAATACGCAGATAGAGATTCACGGCAGACACGACCCGTGTATTGCCTTCCGCGCCTGCCCTGTTATCGACGCAATTTGCGCAATAACTCTTGCAGATCTTCTCGTATTACGCTACGGAACGGATTATCTGGCTTGAATTCAGAGGTGTAATTATGAAATACGGCCTTATCGGAGAAAAGCTTTCGCACAGTTATTCTGTCGAAATCCACAATCTTTTCGGAAACGGCGACTATATACTAAAAGAAATTCCCGTGCATGAGCTTGACGACTTCTTTGCAAAAAAGGATTTTCAAGGCATTAACGTAACAATTCCTTACAAGGAAAAGGTTATGAAATACCTCGATTACATTGACGGCGCGGCAAAGGAAATCGGCTGCGTTAATACTGTTATCAATAAAGACGGAAAACTGTTCGGATATAATACCGATTTTTACGGATTAAAGGGACTATTGTCTAAAAACAGTATTTCTTTAAGCGGAAAGACTGTTGCAATTCTCGGTACTGGCGGAACGTCAAAAACAGCATATGTCGTTTCAAAAAGCGAGAACGCAGAAAAAATATATATTGTTTCGAGAAGTCCGAAGAGCGATAACGTAATTTCTTACGATAAACTGTACGAAATTGCGGAAAATATCGACGTAATCATAAACACAACGCCGAGCGGAATGTATCCGAATGACGACGACAAAGTGATTTCTCTCGATTCTTTTTCAAAGCTCTCCGCACTTATTGACGTTATATATCACCCGCTTCGCACAAATCTCGTAACCGAAGCAAAACAAAAAGGGATAGTTTCCGAAGGCGGACTGTATATGCTCGTTTCTCAGGCGCAGAAAGCTGAAGAACTTTTCTTTGACGGAAAAACGCAAAACGATATAGAAAGCGTGTATCAGCAAATACTGCGCGCAAAGCAGAATATCGTTCTTATAGGCATGCCGGGCAGCGGAAAAACGACTGTCGGCAGATTATTATCCGAAAAGCTGGATATGGATTTTGTTGACGCGGACTATGAGTTTATAAACAAATTCGGAATATCCATTTCAAACTATTTTCAGAATCATTCGGAAGATGAATTCAGAGACGAGGAAGAAATAATCGTTTCCGATATTTCAAAAAAGACGTCAACGGTAATTTCAACAGGCGGCGGCGTGATTATAAGGGAAAATAACATTAAAAAACTGCGCCGTAACGGAATAATAGTATTTCTGGACAGGCCGCTTGAAGAACTGACTGCCACGAAAGGCCGTCCTCTCACCCCCGACCTCGATTCTATAAAGAAAAAATACGAGGAAAGATACGAAAAATACAAAAAAGCGGCTGATTATACCGTTTACGTCGATTCAACGGCGACGGACGCCGCAAACAAAATAACTGACGTTCTCGGTTACAATAAATGATAATGGTGGTATTATGAAAAAAATTTTGGTAATTAACGGCCCGAATCTTAATATGCTCGGCATACGCGAGCCCGAACATTACGGCAGAGAAACGTATGACATGCTCATAGAAAAGATAAAAAAGCACGCGGAAAACGCGGGAGTTGAAGTCCTTTTTTATCAGTCAAATCACGAAGGGTCCCTTGTTGACGAGATACAAAATTCATACGGCAAAATCGACGGAATAGTTATAAATCCCGGTGCGTATACGCATACGAGTATTGCAATTTTAGACGCCTTAAAGGCCGTCGGAATTCCCGCTGTGGAAGTTCAGATTTCAGACGTTTATTCAAGAGAAGAATTCA
>JAGDBE010000142.1 GCA_017959195.1 Clostridia bacterium
CCTTCGCGTCGATATCCATGGAAAGCGTGCATGCTGAGTGGGAAATTGCATCCATGGTGTTTTTTATTGTAAAATCGTCGTCGTAAAACCGTTTTTTGTAATTGATATGCTCCTCGGTGTTTGATAAAATTTTCGCCATGGTTTCGACCGTGAGGGCGGGGTGTTTGCCGACAGCCGTCTCACCGGACAGCATAACGACGCTCGTTCCGTCGTAAACGGCGTTTGCCACGTCGGAAATCTCTGCTCTTGTCGGGCGCGGGTTGTTTATCATGGATTCAAGCATCTCGGTTGCGGTGATAACGCGCTTGCCGAGCATTCTGCATTTCGTTATGAGCTGCTTTTGCACGACGGGAAGGCGCTCAAACGGAATTTCGACGCCCATGTCGCCTCTGCCTATCATAATGCCCTCGCATTCCTTGCAGATGTCCTCTATGTTGTCTATTCCCGACTGGTTTTCGATTTTTGCGATAAGCGGAATGTCGCTTCCGTTTTCCTTTAAGAACTTTTTGACGTCGATAAGGTCCTGCCTCTGCGACACAAACGAGCACGCAATGTAGTCCACGTCTTCTTTTATTCCGAAAAGAATGTCTTCCTTGTCTTTTTCACTTAGGAATTTCTGTTTTAAGACTTTGCCGGGAAAGCTCATGCTTTTTCTGTCGGAAATTACGCCGCCGGAAACGACTTTGCATACGACATCCTTGTTTTTTATGCCCGTAACCTCAAAAATAAGAAGTCCGTTGTTGACGAGAATTCTGTCTCCGACGTCAAGTTCTTTTGCAAGGTCCTTGTAGCTTACCGAAACGTGCGAGGAATTTCCTTTTGCGTCGTCGTGCGTAAATGTAAATTCGTCTCCTTCCGAAAGTTCGGCGCTGCCGCCTTCAAAAAGACCTATGCGGTATTCGGGACCCTTTGTGTCGAGCATTATCGCAACCGGCTTTTGCAGTTTTTCGCGCGCCTTTTGTATGGAATCTATCATCATTTTGAAGTTTTCATACGTGCCGTGCGAAAAATTGAGCCTTGCTACGTTCATACCCTTTAACATCAGGTCCTCAAGCGTTTTTTCATCGGATGATGCAGGGCCTATTGTACAGATGATTTTGGTTTTTCTCATAAAGTAAGACCTCTTTTTTATTTTAATTTTGAAGTTTTGTTGAACGCCGCAATCACGGCGTTTGCAACGTCGCTTCGAAACGCGCCTTTTTCGAGCGTAAGAACGCCTTCTATCGTCGTGCCTCCGGGGGAGCACACGGCGTCCTTGAGAGCGCCTAAATGCTTGTCGGAAAGAAGGGCAAGCTTCGACGAACCGAGCACTGTCTGCTTTGCGTAAAGCTCGGCTTTCGCGCGCGGAAGTCCGCAGCTTACGGCTCCGTCCGCAAGTGCTTCTATAAACATATACACAAACGCCGGACCGCAGCCCGAAAGCGCCGCCGCCGCGTCTATGAGTTTTTCGTCTATGTAATCGAGCTTTCCGCATTCGCTCATAAGGGAAGTGAATTCGTCAGACGCGCTTCCCGTGTAGAGAATCATACCCTCTCCGACCGACGCGGGGGTGTTGGGCATTATGCGTATTACGTTTTCGGTGCCGAGCCACGATTTAAGGGATTTTGTATCAATGCCCGCCGCCATGGAAACGATTACGTTTTCGTCGGTAAGGAAGGGTTTTACCTCGCCGCATACTCTTTCAATAACGTTCGGCTTTAC
>JAGDBE010000143.1 GCA_017959195.1 Clostridia bacterium
AGACGCGGTCATAAGGGTGCGTTCCTTAGGGTTTTCGGTACATTTTTTTGAAAATCAAGCGTGGCAATTTGTCACGCTTATTCTTTTGTCTGTGGGTAAAACCGGAAGCCTACGCAACCAAAATTATTTTGGTGTAGTAGGCTACGCGTTTTTCCTATAAAAAACTTTTTGCCGAAATAAGGAATAGCCTTTACTTCTGTCGAACTAATAATCACAAGGAGATAAATGCTATGAATTTAGCGGAAGCAAGTAACTTAGCAAAGAAAACGTTAAGTAATCAATGGGTAAAATGGATACACAGAGGTTCTGCGCCGGCAAATACAGCCACGGAAAAGAATATAAACGTAATAGCAAGTTCCATAAATCCGAAACACTGCGCCAGCTGTCTGAATATAAATGGGTGCTGTTTTGTCAAGGATAAAAGTCCCGAAAATCCTTTGCACGAAAATTGTCATTGCTATTATGAAGACATCGGAATACCGGACGTTAAAACGTTATGCGCCGTACAAAAGTTCACGGATTACATATTCAATGAAGGAAACGATAAGGGCAAGAAAGCGATGTTTGAATCGTGGGGATATACAATACTTGATTCATATAATCTCAAAGAAAACTTTGAAAAACAAGCGCAATTGGCATATCAATGCGGAGAGTATGAATTAGCCTGGAGAGACGGATATGGACAAAGGATCAATATCGCGGTACAATTAAAAAAGCAAACGGGCGAATCATTCACTATCGTTACTGGGTGGATGACCTATCCGGATGGGAGACTTGTTTTGGCAACGCCATATGGGAGGAAGAGATGAAAGAACTTGATAGAGTGGAACTTATCAAAGATAGAGCGGAATATGCCGACAGGGGAATAAAAGCCGGGGCAAAAGGAACGATCATGTTAGGAGAAGAACGTAACGGTTACGTCTTGGTTTTTTTTGACGGTGAGTACTATCGAAATGAAGAAGGGTTTTTACTTATGGATGAAATTGACGTCGGAGTAAGAGTTGAAGATCTTAAAGTTATTTCAGACGATAAAAAATAAATGATAAACGCATAAAAAGGCAGGAGCCCGCCAATATGCCCCTGCCTTTTAGAATCCCTATCGGCATTCGCCTTACGGGTTCTTTTTTTATTTTCCAATTTTTTGCGGTTTTCGCGTTGAAAAAAAGTCCGGGTTGTAGTATAGTGAAAGCATACGGAAAAAATTGGGGAGAGTGCTATGAAAAAACTATGGATCGTTATCTTGCTCATCGTGTGTTGCGCGGCGCTGCTCGTTGCGTGCGACGAGAGCGACATAGGGACGGCGGAGATCACGACGAGCAAGTCGGGGAGCGTAAGCGTCGATCTTTTCGACCAAACCGCGCCCGCCGACAAAGTAGGCAAAAAAGACGGGCTGACGCCGCTCGTCACCGGCACACCGGAAAAGAGTATTACGGACGACGCCACCGGGATGCACCGCATCATTATACGTACGCAAGGCGAAGGCACACTGACGACCTCTACGGACAAAGCAACGGAAGGCGAGACAATCACGTTTACCGCGACCCCCGCGACGGACTGGAGGTTCGTTTCCGTCACCGTCAATGGGCAGATCGTGCAAAATAACGGCGCT
>JAGDBE010000014.1 GCA_017959195.1 Clostridia bacterium
AAAAAGAAGACGCCTCCGGAAAACCGGAGGCGCTTTTTATCAGTCTCTGTAACTGTCCATAATGCTTCTGAACAGTTCTTTTGTTGCGGGCGGGGTATAGGTTATCGCATTTGCGCCCGCTTTAATTGTCGCGCGTATTTTTTCGTTTGTATTTCCGCCCGAGGCTATAATCGGAACGTCGGGAAGCTTTTTACGCACGGCGGCGACGATATCCGGCGTATTCTGCGCGCCGGCGATATTGAGAAATGCCGCTCCCGCGGCGATTCTCGCTTCGACGTCTGTGTCAATCGTCGTTACGGTGATTATGGCGGGAATATCGACTGCCGACACGACCTGTGAGAGGTTTTCGTTTGTTATGGGGGCGTTCAGTATCACGCCCATGGCGCCCTGCGCCTCGACGTCCTTTGCAAGACTCACTGTGCGCTGGCCGTTTGTAAATCCGCCGCCCACGCCGCAGAAAACGGGTATGTAAGACGATTTTATGATAGCGTCGCTTATCGTCTGCTGAGGGGTAAATGGATATACGGCGAAGACCGCGTCCGCGTCGCAGTTGCGGATTATCGCGATGTCTGTTGTAAATACGAGAGACTTTATTCTTCTGCCGTTTATGACGATTCCGCTTGCCTCGTATACTGCTTCGGGCATTTTGAGTATATTATGGCGGAGCGAACTTTCGTATCTGGGTACCTGCTTAAATTCCATGGAAATTCTCCTTGTTTTGTCGCGAAAAGGGGTGGTTCCTAAATTGTTATGCCATCATATACAATTTAACATTAAAATCACGTTTTGTCAACCGCAAAGCCGGCGTTGCTCTCGTCAAACTGCATCTGATAGAGCTTTCTGTAATAGCCGTGGTTGGCGAGAAGCGCCTGGTGCGTGCCTCTTTCGATAATGCGTCCGTTTTGAAGGACTATTATCTGGTCGGCGTGCTGTATCGTCGAAAGTCTATGCGCCACGACGAGCATGGTGCCTATTGAGCGCATCTTTTCAAGCGATTGTTTGATTACCGACTCGGTTTCGGCGTCGATATTCGCCGTCGCTTCGTCCAAGATGAGTATTTGCGGGTGATGGAGCACGGTACGTGCAAACGAAATGAGCTGTCTTTGTCCCTGAGACAGATTTTCGCCCCTTTCGATAATCGGTTCGTCGTATTTTTGCGGCATTTTTTCGATAAAGCCGTCTGCGTTGACGTATCTGCACGCCTCGTATATTTCCTCGTCGGGGATACTGTCGTCGTAAAGCGAAAGATTAGTCTTTATCGTTCCGGAAAACAGAAATACGTCCTGAAGCATCTGGCCTATCGCGCGTCTTAAAGATTTTATCTTTATATCCGCAATATCTATGCCGTCGATGAGTATCTGTCCTTTCTGGATTTCGTAGTTGCGCACGATAAGGCCTAAGATGGTCGTCTTTCCGGCACCCGTTGCGCCTACGAAAGCGCAGGTTTCGCCCGGTTCAATGACGAACGACACGTCTTTTAGTATCCAGTTTTCCTTTTCGTATGCGAACCACACGTTGCGGAATTCGATTTTTCCTTTTACGTTTTCGATGTCAACGGCGTCGGGCTTATCTTTTACCTCCGGCGGCACGTCGAGAAGGTTGAACAGTCTTTCAGACGCGCTGCGTGCGCGCTGGATATTATTGAGCTGGTCGGCGAGCTGCTCCACGGGGCGGAAAAATCTGCCCGAATAAAGATAAAACGCGACGATTGAGCCGGGGGTTAGTCCGAGCTTTATTCCGAACCAGAAAATAAGCGCGATAGTGATTACGTGTACGAAGGTTACGAAAGGTCTGTAAAGGCCGAAGCCCTTTATTACGTTGAATCGCGCCTTGCGGTATCCCTCGTTCTTGCCGTCGAATTCCGACAGCTTCTTTTCCTCGCGGTTGAAAATCTGAATCGTCTTCATTCCCGAAATGTTTTCGTTTATGAACGCATTCAGGTCGGACAGTTTTTTACGTTCGTCTCTGAACGCGTTTCCGACGTATTTTGAGAAGAAGAGCGACGATATGAAAATCAGCATAACAGGCGCCACCATAATAAGCGCAAGGCGGTAGTTGATAAAGAACATTATAATGTAAACGCCGAAAATCATAAAGAAGTTTTTGAGAACGTTTACGATTACGTTGGTAAACAGGTCGCTCATCGACTGCGTATATGAAGTAACGCGTGTAACGAGCGCTCCGACGGGCATTTCCGTGAACTGATTGCTGCTCATCTCCTCAATATGTGAGAAGATATCCATCCGCAAATTATAGATTATCTGCTGTCCCGCCTTCTGAAGCAGCATTGATTCGACGTATAGGAACACGTCGTTTACAAGGCATATTGCAAGGTAAGTAACCGCCATCGCGATTATATAGTGAAGGTCGGGAGCGTCGAGCGTCAGATGGTCGGTCAGGCGCGAAGTGATGAGCGGCAGAAGTATATCAAGAAACACGTTTACCGCAAGGAGAACGAAGGCGAGCGTGAATCTCGCCCATTCGGGACGCAGGTATCGCAGTACGCGGCGCGTAAATATGCCGAGAGGGATTTTTTGGTCGCCTTTGAGGCGGTCCTTTTCTTCTACGTCGTCCATGAACCTAGCCATTAATGCTCACCCCTTTCACTTCTTTTTCAAGTTCCTGAAGATAAGCCATTTTCTTATAGGTAGGCGATATTTCAAGCAGTCTTTCGGGGGTGTCGAACGCCTCGACTTTTCCCTCGGAAAGCACGAGTATCTTATCAGCGCGCGCAACAGACGATATTCTCGACGCGATTATAATCGTCGTTTTTCCGGCTCTTTCGCTGCGTATATTCTGAAGAATGGTCTCTTCGGTATCGACGTCGACCGCCGAAACAGAATCGTCCAGAATCATTATCGGGGAATCTTTAAGATATGCTCTCGCTATGGATACGCGCTGCTTCTGACCGCCGGAAAGCGTGATTCCGCGCTCGCCCGAAACGGTGTCGTAGCCCTCCGAAAAGCCCTTTATGTTTTCGTCAACGTCGGCAAATTTTGCTCCGCGGATTATGTCTTCGCGTGTCAAATCCGACGAGGCAAAACCGATGTTATTTGCAACGGTGTCGGAGAACAGAAAGTTATCCTGCGAAACGAACGAGACGGCGGAGCGGACGGAGCTTATCTTGCATTTCATAATATCGTGTCCGTCGATGAAGAGTGTGCCGTCTTCCAGATTGTAAAGCCGCAGAAGCAGAGTCATAAGCGTTGTCTTTCCGCTTCCGACGCGCCCTACGACGCCTATGAATTCTCCCGGGTTTATCTTAAGGGAAACGTCTTTCAGAACCTCTGCGTCGGGCGACGAGGGGTAGGCGAAAGTGCAGTTTCTGAACTCAACTCCGCCTTTAACGTCCGTAAGCTCGTAAGCGTCTTCTTTATCCTTTACGTCTTCCGGCGCGTCAAGGAAGTTGGTAACCCTCTTTAACGAAGCGCGTGCGCGCGCGTGCATGCTGAAAAGCGAGCCGAGCGCTATCATCGGCCAGATGAGCGTATCGAAAAAGCCGACGAACGTTACGAGTTTTCCCGGAGTGAGGATTATTTCATGACCGAAAACGGATATTGGTGAGCCGGTAACGCACGCCCACACAAACCATGAGCCGAGTCCGAGAATCATTGAGAGAATAAGCGCTATCGTAATTTCTATAAGCGTGTCGAACAGCACCGAAACGCGGACGTAATCTACGTTTGCGTCCCTGTTCTTTTTTGCGATTTTGGAAAAGGCGAGAACTTCCTTCGTCTCCTTTACGAACGCTTTAATTACGGCGATACCCGTAAAGTTTTCCTGCGCAAAATCGTAAAGGCGGTCGTATTTCTGCTGTTTTTCACGCCATTTAATTTCCATATATTTTTCGACAAGCGCGCCCCATACGGCGATAAGAAACATCGGCACGAGCGCAAACAAAGTCATAACGCGGTCCAGAGAGAGCATTCTTATTACTACGAGAACGCCCAAAAACGCCGCGTCGACAATCTGCACCGTTCCGAAGCCTGTGTATTCCTCTATTGTCTCAAGGTCTGTCGTGAACCACGACATAATCGAGCCGACCTTGGTGGAATGATAGTATTTCTGGGACAGCCGTTCGCTTTTTTGAAACATTTCGCGGCGGAGTCCGGCTTCCGTCTTGCGCGACGCGCCGAAAAGGGTAAAGCGCCACAGCATTCTGCCCAAAAACATCACGAGCGCAACGCCGAGCAGCTTTATGCACAAAGAGCCGACGAAGTTTACGTCGACGTTTGCCCCGCTCGACAGGTGGTCGACTATCTGACCCAAGAAAATCGGTTCGTAAAGCTGAACGTAGTCAACGGATACGAGCGCTATGACGCCGATTATAAATAAATGCAGGTATTTTTTGTAGTATTTGTTCAGGTATTTTCCGAGAAGCATATATTCGTCCTTTTTTGAGTATTCCGGAACCTTTCCGGCATTAAAATTTCATACATTTCATTTTATCACGGATCACGCTATAAATCAAGCATAAAGTTTTCTTTGAAAAAGGCATTTATTTAATA
>JAGDBE010000144.1 GCA_017959195.1 Clostridia bacterium
ATCATCGCGACTATTGCGTCGAGCTCTCCGTTCACTTCAATTCTTATCGCCTGGAACGTCCGTTTTGACGGGTGTCCGTCTTTGCTGAACTTTGCCGGTATTGATTTTTTTATGATTTCCGACAGTTCAAACGTCGTTTCTATCGGTTTTGTTTCGCGCGCCTTGCAGATGTTCTCCGCTATTCTCGACGCGAACTTTTCTTCCCCGTAAACGTCGATTATATTTGCAAGTTTTTTTCTGTCGTAGCCGTTTACCACGTCGTAAGCGGAAAAATCTGCGTCGCTTGACATCCTCATATCGAGCGGAGCGTCCTTCATGTAAGAAAAGCCCCTTTCGGCGTTGTCGAGCTGAAAAGACGAAACTCCGAGGTCGGCGACCACTCCGTCTATTTTCTCTATTCCCGCACCATGCAGCATCTCGCGGGCGTTGCAGAAATTTCCTTTTAAGAATACCGCCTTGTCTCCGTACTCTTTCAGGCGTTCTCTTGCCATTTCAAGCGCATATTCGTCTCTGTCGATTCCTATGAGCTTTCCGCCCTTGAGCCTTTTGAGTATCTCGTTTGCGTGTCCCGCGCCGCCGAGCGTGCAGTCTACGTAAATTCCGTTCTCTTTAATGTCAAGGCTTTCTATCGTTTCATTCAGCAATACCGAATAATGCCCGAAATGTTCCTGCATCTGTATACCGCCTTAAAACAATTTAATGAAGCTGCGTTAAGAATTCTTCGAGGTTTTCGGGAGCGTCCTTCGTCTGTTCGGTAATGTCCGCGCTGTCCCAAATCTCTATCGTTCTGTTCATTCCCAAAATCAGCGCTTCTTTTGTGAGTTTTGCAAACTCCCTGTGCTCCTTCGAAAGAACTATTCTTCCCTGCGAATCCATTTCCGTGGGGTTTGCGTTCATCATGATGTATCTTTTTATCGCTCTTGCGTTCTTGTCCATGCCGAGAGCGTCTATCTTTTCTATGAGTTCTTCCCATTCGCTCATGGGATAGATTACGAGGTACGGGTCGCTGAAGCCATTTGCAACGACGAACTTGTCGCCGAGCTCTGTGCGGTACATGGCGGGGATAAATATCCTGCCTTTCGCGTCTATGTTATGATACGCTCTTCCTGAAAACATCTATTCCCCACCGCCTTTCTTTTTAGGTGTTTTTTGAGCGATTTTTGCGTTTTTCCGGTGCAATTATTGAATTATAATAATATTTTACTCCATTTTGAGACATTATTATGTACTTTTGCTCCATTTCGCTCCACGATTAAATTATAATATATATTTTCCGTAATTGCAATAGCCATTTGAGCAAAAGATTAAACATTTTTTGTCGTAAAAGTAAAATAATTATGAATTTCCCTTTTTCGACAAAAAAAGCACGGAAAAACCGTGCTTTGACATAAAAAAAGCGGCTCTTGCGAGCCGCTTTTTTCATTGATTTAAATCAGTTCTTTTACTTTTCCGAGCGCTTCGTCGAGTTTTGAAGCGTCTTTACCTCCGGCGCTTGCGCTGTCGGGTCTGCCGCCGCCTCCGCCGCCGCACATTGTCGCGATTTCCTTGACTATTTTACCCGCGTTTGCGCCGTTTGCAACGGCGTCTTTTCCGCAGGATACGGCGAAGTTTATCTTGCCGTCGGAAACCGACGCGAGCACTGCGACAAGGTCGGGATAATCCGCCTTGAACTTATCGCAGAGATTTCTCATGGCGTCTGCCTTCATATTGACTTTCGCACACAGCAAGCGCTTATTTCCGACTGTTTCCGCCTTATCTATGAGCGATTTTGCGTCGGAAGACGAGAGTTTCTCGTTAAGCTCGTCGAGACTGCGTTTTAAGTTTCTCATCTCTTCCTGGAGCTGCGACGCTCTCTTTGCAATATCTTCGGGATTTGCCGCTTTGAGTTCGGCAGCCGTGCTTTCAATGAGCTTCTGCTTTTCGTCGATAAACGAGAGCACGCCGGTTCCGGTTATTCCGAATATTCTTCTTACGCCCGCTGCAACCGAACTTTCGGATACTATCTTGAAAAGTCCGAGTTTTGCGGTATTGTCGACGTGCGTTCCTCCGCAGAGTTCCATGGAATAGTCTCCCATTTTAACCACTCTTACGGTGTCGCCGTATTTTTCTCCGAAAAGCGCCATTGCGCCCATTTTCTTTGCGGAATCTATATCCGTTTCAACGGTATTCACGTCAAGCGCGCCGAGAATCTGTTCGTTTACCTTTTCTTCAACAGCCGCAAGCTCTTCTTTCGTCATTGCCGAAAAGTGCGTAAAGTCGAATCTTACGTAGTTTTCGTCAACGTACGAGCCCGCCTGTTCAACGTGTGTTCCGAGAACTTCTCTTAACGCCGCCTGGAGAAGATGCGCCGACGAGTGGTTTCTCGCGATGGCCTTACGTCTCTTTACGTCTATAAGTGCCTTTGCCTTGTCGCCCACGCAGAGCGTTCCGCTTTCCATTTTACAAATATGAATGAACACGCCGTCGGTTTTCTTTGTGTCGATAACGGTAATAACCGCTTTATCGGTCGCAACCGTACCGCTGTCCCCCACCTGACCGCCGCTTTCGGCGTAGAAAGGCGTTTTATCGAGGACTAAGCTGAATTCGCCTTCCGATATCTCGTCGAGTTCCTTATCCTCGTCGATAATCGCAAGAACTTTACAGTCGCACGCGTTTTCGGAATATCCCGTAAATTCGGTTTTGGGAAGCGAGCTTAAAAACGTCTTTGAAGCGTTGCTCCAGCCGGAGAGATTTGCCCTTGCGTTTCTTGCGCGTTCCTTTTGTTCCTTCATGAGCTCGAGGAACTTGTCCTCGTCTATCTGAATACCCTTTTCGTGCGCGATTTCACGCGTCAAATCAATCGGGAATCCGAAGGTATCGTAAAGTTTGAACACGTCTTCTCCGGGAATTATTTTG
>JAGDBE010000145.1 GCA_017959195.1 Clostridia bacterium
TACTTTGTTATTACATCCAGCACGAACACCGCGGCCGCTATTGCAAATGTTATAAGCATTTTACAGTTCTATTTCGGGAAAATCCACGCTGAGAATATTAGCGCATCTTGCGCAGATATGGCCGCCCTCGCCGTCTTCCTTCGTATCTTTTCTGATATACCAGCATCTGTCGCATTTTTCGCCCTGCGCAAGTCTTACCTTTACGGCTATTCCCGAAAGCGTATCCTTGAATGCGTCTTCGCACGGCTCATCAGTTGATATTTCGGCGCCGGAGCAGATAAACAGGTCGGAAAGTTCTTTACCGAACGATTCGAACAGTTTTTGCTCATCAGAACCTTCTTTTACGTAGATTACGACTTCCGCGTCGAGAGATTTTCCTATCAGTTTGTCGGCTCTTGCAACTTCAAGCGCCTTCATAACGTCGTCTCTTATATCAAACAGTTTATCGTATTTTGCCGTAACTTCGGGGAAAAGAAGTTTTTCGTCATATTCGGGCAAATCGTTAAGGAAAACGCTTTCCTTATTTTCGTTCTTTGCGTGAGACATGAACTGCCAGATTTCTTCCGCCGTAAACGAAAGTATCGGCGCTATAAGTCTCGTAAAGCCCGAAAGAATATAGTACATAGCCGTCTGTGCGCTTCTTCTCGCCTTTGATTTTTTGCTTTCAACGTAAACTCTGTCTTTTGTGATGTCGATATACAGTTTTGACAGGTCTATTGCGCAGAAGTTATGCACGTCGTGGTAAATCAAATGGAATTCATAACTGTTATACGCCTTTTTAACTCTGTCAACCAGCGAGTTAAAGCGTGAAACTATCCATTTATCTATGTTTTCGAGGTCTTCAAAATCAATCATATCCGTATCGGGATTGAAGTCCTCTTCGGGAGTTCCGAGGTTAGCAAGCAGAATTCTCGTCGTATTTCTTATTTTTCTGTATATTTCCGCAAGCTGCTTGAAAATGTCGTCGGATACTCTTACGTCAACCGTATAGTCGCTTGAAGCAACCCACAGTCTCAAAAGGTCCGCGCCGTAAACCTTTATTACGTCTTCGGGGTAAACGGAGTTTCCGAGCGATTTATGCATCGCCTTGCCTTCTCCGTCAACAACCCAGCCGTGAGTGAGGACCTGCTTATAAGGAGCGCTTTGTCCCGTCGTTCCGACTGCCGTGAGCAGAGACGACTGAAACCAGCCTCTGTACTGGTCCGCGCCTTCGAGATAGAGGTCGCACGGCCATTTTATATCTTTTATTACCGCTCTGTGAGACGAACCGGAGTCAAACCAGCCGTCGAGCGTGTCCGTTTCTTTTGTAAAGTGTCTGCCTCCGCATTCGGGGCATACGAAGTTTTCGGGAATGAGTTCTTCCGCGCTCAGGTCGAACCAGGCGTTAGAGCCCTTCTCGCCGAAAATTTTCGAGATTTTTTCAATGGTTTCATCCGTGCAGACGGGCTTTTTGCAGTCCGAGCAATAGAACACGGGTATGGGAAGTCCCCAATGGCGCTGACGGGAAATACACCAGTCGGCTCTTTCCTTTATCATGGAAACCATTCTCGTTGCTCCCCATTCGGGTATCCATTCAACGTTGTCGCTCGCCTTTACCGCCGCGTCCTTGAACGCGTCGACAGAGCAGAACCACTGAGGCGTAGCTCTGAATATAATCGGATTTTTGCATCTCCAGCAGTGCGGGTACTGATGCACGATATCTTCAAATGCGAAGAGTGCGCCCGACGCCTTCATATCATCGAAAATGGCGTCGTTTGACGCGTCGTATTTAAGTCCCGCGTATTTTCCCGCCTTTTCGTTATGGAAGCCCTTGTCGTCAACGGTAACAACCGTTTCGAACTTATATCTCATGCCCGTAACGTAGTCGTCCGCGCCGTAACCGGGAGCCGTGTGAACGCAGCCGGTACCGCTTTCCATCGTAACGTATTCGGCGTTTACTATTACGCTGTCTCTGTCAAGAAACGGGTGGTATGCCGTGAGATATTCGAGTTCAGCGCCCGAAAACGTCTTTAAAATCTCATAACTTTCAATTCCGCCCATTTTCATGGTCTTTTCGCAAAGCGCTTCGGCGAGAACGTAACATTCGCCGTTATCCGCTTTTATAAGAACATATTTTTCTCTCGGGTGAATTGCTATCGCAACGTTGCCGGGAAGCGTCCAGATTGTCGTCGTCCAGATGATAAAATACGTCTTATCGAGGTCGCACGCGTCAGAGAGCATTCCCTTGTCGTCGTGAACTTTGAACTTAACGTAAACGGACTTACAGCTGTCCTGAGAATACTCGATTTCCGCCTCGGCAAGCGCCGTTTCGTCTGTGGGGCACCAATATACGGGCTTTAAGCCCTTATAGATATAGCCCTTTTTATACATCTCGCCGAAAACCTTGATTTCTTCGGCTTCAAATTCCGGGCTCATCGTAAGGTACGGCTTGTCCCAGCTTCCGAGAACGCCGAGTCTTTTGAAAGAAGTCATCTGTATCTTGACAAACTTATTTGCAAACTCATGGCATGCGCTTCTGAATTCGGAAATGCTCATTTTCTTTCTGTCGAGCTTATTCTGCTTTATTATCGCGCTTTCGATGGGCATACCGTGGTTATCCCAGCCGGGAATATACGGCGTGTAATAACCGGTCATGGATTTGCTCTTTACGATAAAGTCTTTAAGCACTTTATTCAGCGCGGTACCCATGTGGATATTTCCGTTTGAGAACGGAGGGCCGTCATGAAGCACAAAGCTCTCTTTTCCGTTATTTTTTTCAAGCATTTTGCCGTAGACGTCTTCGTTTTCCCATTTTTCTTCCGTAGCCGGCTCTCTTTGAGGGAGATTTGCTCTCATTGAAAACTCGGTTTTGGGCAAATTCAAAGTCTTTGCATAGTCTTTTGCCATTTAAGTTGACTCCTTTTTATCTGAACTCTTTTATTTTTATTAACACAAATATCGTTAGAGAAAAAATTCCCTAACGATACTTTCAAACTATTTACTTATTTTTTCGCTGTCAAATTTTTCCCTGGGCTGTGTATTCATTTTCAAAAATGATTTGCCGCATTTCGGCAAAACCATTTTCACCTGCTTTCCGGTTAATTCATTTGTATTTCTTGATTATAAGCCTCGTTCTGCCCTTACCCGTCTTGCCGAGATTTGCTTCCAGAATATATTTTCCGTAGCCGCGTACCGAGAATATATCGTTTTCATGCATTTCCCTGTCCGGCTGCAGACATTCCGAATAATTAAGAAGAACCAAACCCGATGAAACGAGCTTTTTAGTCTTTTCTCTGGAAAGATTGAGCGCTGCCGATATGATTCCGTCAAGCCTTACGGAAGACACGGTTACCGACAAATCCTCGTATTCGCGTTTTATCAAAGGAAAATCCTTTTTTTCGATTTCCTTTACCGAAACCTTATCGTTCGCGACTCTTTCAAGCTCCGCTTTTACGCTCTCATAAACGCTCTTCAAAAGAACGGCGTATGCGCCTGTTCCGTTGTCCGAAACGATAATCTCCCCCACGGCTTCTTTCTTTATGCCGCCGGAAATAAGCGAGCCCAAAATATCCCTGTGGGAAAATCTGCGGTATCCCGAGCCTTTTATATGCATATATTTCAGCTCGGCCATATCGGAATATTCTTTTTCGTTTTCGGCGTCCGAGCCGAAATCGTTAAAAACTTCCCTCGGGAAAATGCCCGCCGTCTTTCTCTCAGCGCCTTCAATTCCGCCGAAGAACACAACAAAAACATCGGGAAAATCTTTTGCCTGATCTTTTACAATCTTCTGCTTTTCGCACGACATAAAGCCCGTAAAGTTCGGAGCGCACTGTCTTGCGCTCCTTTCACACATATCGGTAATACGTGCGGCAAAGATTTCGTTTTCGCTTGATTTCATAGCATTTCCGCTTACAATAAAACTGCTGAAATTACCGCGATAAGAATAAACGTTACCGTAAACGAAATATCAATCGGCAGATTATTGCCGATATTCAATTTCTCAAGCAGTTTTCTTACCGGTAAAATCACGATTTCCGTTACGTTGTATACAAATTCGGTAAATTTGTTTTCGCCTATCTGAATCCATGACAAAATCGCCCTTATAAACATCAAACCCCATAATACCCTGAATATGAGTTTCAATGAATTGCTTACAATGAGCGCCGCGTAATACAGAAAATCAGACTGCATTAAAACTGAGAATCGTTATATTCGTCGGACTGAACCTCAACCGCTTCGTTAGATACCGCAACGTTGCTGGGTGTTACGGCAAAGGTATTATCGGCAACTTTCTTTACGTCTCCGCCGAGTGCGTATGCTACGCCGGAAAGAAAGTCTATAAGGCGTTTTGCGGTTTCTTTATTTGTGTTCTCAAGATTGAGAAGAACCGTCTTTTTCTCGAGAAGAAGGTCTGCGATCTGCGTTACGGCGTCGAATTTGGTCGGCGTTACGACTTTCATTTCGATGGACGAACGGGATGCAAGTGCTACTCCGCTGTTTTCGGCAGGTCTTCCGTACGTATTCAGCGGCTTGTTTTCGGGCTGGTTCTGGAATGCTCTGTCGTTATTGTATTCCTCTTCCTGATAATCGTCAAATTCTCTTTCGTCGTCAACTCCGTAGTTGCTGGGGAAAACCTTTTCCTTAAAGTTTGATAAAAAACCCATTTTAATACCTCCATATTATTTATCAACCGTTTTTATCTGCTTCCGAAAATCGCGCGTCCCGGGCGCACTATCGTGGCTCCGTAAAACGCCGCGGCTTCATAGTCGTCAGACATTCCGACCGATAACTCATACATATATATATTATCTAACTTTTTACCTGATATGTCAATAAATAAATTAAATATTTTATTTAAATATTTCTTATTTTTGTAAATTTTTTTTGAACTGTCTCCGCCTGCGTCTTCGTTTTCGTCTTCTTCACATTTCGGCGGTATTGCCATAAGCCCTTTGACCCTTACGTTTTCAAGTCCCGAAATCTGCACGAGAAGCGGTTCAAGCTCGTCGCATTTCACGCCGCCTTTACTCTCCTCGTCGCCGATGTTGACCTCGACGAGCACGTCCATGACTATTCCCTTTTTCTTTGCCTGCTTGTCTATCTCGCAGGCAAGTTTATAGGAGTCGACCGAGTGAATCATGCTTACTTTGTCTATGATATACTTTACCTTGTTGGTCTGAAGTCTGCCTATAAAGTGGATTTCAGCGTTTTTCTTATCGATTTTGTCGTATTTTTCAAGCAGTTCCTGAACTCTGTTTTCGCCGATAATGCGTATGCCCTTTGAGATTGCGAAATTTATTGTTTCAACGCTTACCGTCTTTGTCGCCGCAAGGATCTTTACCGAATTTTCGGGTCTTCCGGCATCAACGCATGCGCGTTTTATGTTTTCTTTTATAAGTTCGATGTTTTCCGAGACTGTCTGTAAATCGAATTTTCCTTCCAAAAAAGTCCCTCCCGTCAACTTACGATTTTGCCGTCAAACAGCGATTTTCCGCCGATAATAATATTGTCGTAAAGCGACAGATATTTATACAGTTTCTTGTCTTCCGCGCTTTCGGAAGAAGCGTAATCCTCGCTGAGATATGGGTTGTTCATATCGCCTATGTAATAGTCCTCGTCTGTTGTGAGAACGTTTACCATTCTGAATCTGACTATATCACCGTCAAGAATATACACGCCCGTAACGCCGTCGACTATCCTCAGCGCCTCTTTCGGTATTGCAAAGCCGGTAATTCTGTTGTTTATTACCTGAATTTTCTGCTTGCGCTTATATGAAAATCCGTCGGGGGACGTATTGCATTTGAACACGAGCAGCGCGTTTTTTTCGGCAGTATTTGAAATAATGTCAGAAAGTTCCATCCTTATTTCGCTGTCCGGCAGAGTGTCGAACATCAGCGAATAATAATTACCCACGGTATATGCCGCGGCGGCGCTTTTGTCAATTTCGCAGACCGCGTACCACGAAAAACTGTAAACTATTTGGCCGAAATTCGAGTTAAGTATCTTGCTTTCGGGAAGCGACGCGGTCAGTTCTTCAAAAGACGAAAGCGACAGGTCTTTTAACGCCTTTAAATTGAACACGTTCTCGTATCCGTCAACGTCGCCGTAATAGTTGCCGGATTCGGCGGCATAAAGCCCGTACGACGCTGAATCTATCCTGTTTTCGATGCTTCTGCGTTCCGCTTTCAAGGACGCGATTTCATCGGAA
>JAGDBE010000002.1 GCA_017959195.1 Clostridia bacterium
GCTCAAGAAGGGCTCGCTCGTAATGACGATGGGCTCGTTCAGAGAGACGACGTTCGACGTAGTAAAGAAAGCGGATAAGATAGCCGTTGACCAGATAGGCCAGTCGCTCCACAGAGGAAACCTCAAAGAGCTTGCGGAATGCGGCGAAATCACGGCGGATTCCATAGACATCCTCTTCCCGGAAGTGCTTGCCGGCAAGGCGCAGGGCAGAACAAATCCCGACGACAGAATCTATTCGCAGATAGTCGGAACGGGTATGCTCGACGTTGCATGCGCAGGACTTCTCCTTGAAAAAATCAAGGCGGCGGGCGCAGACGTTTTAAGCGTTGACCTCATGAAGATGTAATTTAATCAATAAACAAAAAAGCCTTGCGGATACCGCAAGGCTTTTTTATACGAATTTTTATATTTTTTGCCACAGCATTACGCCGTTTTCAAAGAAAAACGAGACTTTTCTGCATTCCGCAAGATACGAAAGATAGCACTTCACCGTAGAGCCGACGAGCATGCGCTGTTCGAGCGTCATTTCGAGACTGTACTGCGCAAAAAGCGCGGAAAGAAGCGCTTCAAACGAGACGGGAGACGCGCAGAGCGCGCATATTCTGTCCGCAATTTCAAGCGTTTTGTCGACGTTGAACTGCGCAAGCGCCGATATATCGCTTGTGTGAGGCGCGTGAGAGGGAACAAAGCATTTTGCCGTCATACTTTTGACCTTTTCGAGCGTTTCAAGGTAAGATTTCACGTCGTAAAGGAAGCTTATTTTGTATTTTTCGAGCGTCTGCGTGCTTGCAAGACAGTCGGCAAGATAAATCACGCCGTCAGCCGTTCTGAAACCGACCATGTCGAAGGAATGACCGGGCAGCGGGATTATCTCAAAGCCGTCGGGAAGCGCGTCGGGAGTAAGCGGAAGCACTTCGCTTTCCTTTGCGAGCAGAAATTTGCCGTGAAGCTCCGGAAGCGCATATCCGCCGTAAAGATAGGCCGGCTCAAGTATCGGAAACTCGGTAAACGCGCGCTCAACGCCGGGAGCAAATATCTTGCAGCCGGTAAGGTCCTGCAGATACCTGTTTCCGCCGATGTGGTCGGCGTGGGAATGGGTGTTGTATATCGCTTTGAGGGAGAGGTTTTGCTCGTCGAGAATGCGTTTAACCTTTTTTGCCGCGTCTTTTCCGCTTCCCGAGTCGATGAGCACGGCTTCGTTTTCAGACACCTTTACGACGCCGATTTTTGCGGGGCAGTCGACGTAAAAGCAGTTTTCGGAAACCTGTATCAGTTCGTACATGAAATATTCTCCGTTCTTTTTTCGGTTTTGGGTATTATACCATTTTTTCGTGAAAAAATCAATGTTTTTCGGTATTGACACGGCGCGGAAATTTAAGTATAATCATAATTGAAGAGTATTTGAAAAAACGCAGGAAAAAAATTTTACGGAGGAAAAAATGATGAAAAAAGTTCTGTTTTTATTGCTGTCGGTAATGCTGATAGCGGGACTTATCGTTCCTACGACGGTTTTCGCGGCTACCGACGCTGAATATGTCGGCGAATGGAAAACCGTTTCCGCCACCTACGAGGGATACACGATTCCCTCAAGCGAATTTCACAAATACGGCCTTACGCTCAATGAAGACGGCAGCGCCGAAGCGCTGACCGAGGGAAACAGATTTGCGACGATGTGGTATAACAACGGAAACACCGTTTACGTTTATTTGAGCGAAAAAGATACCATGAAGGGCACTTATTCCAACGGCAAACTCACCTTCAAGAACATAATGGGCGCAAACTGCGTGTTCGTTTTTGAAAAGGTCGAGGAAGAGCCCGAGCCCGAGCCTGAACCCGAGCCTGAACCCGAACCCGAACCGGAACCCGAGCCCGAAAAGAAAGAGGGCCCGTCCGACGATAAGAACGGCAAATGGTTTGATAAAACGGTAACACTTAAAAACACCTCCGAAGCTGAACTTATGGTGCGCGTGGGCGATATAGATTCTCTCAACGAAATGGATTCGGCGGAAGATTCCTATAACCCCTTCAGCGCCAAAAACCAGAACTCGCACGGCTATCCGTGGAAAAAGGACGACGAAGACCCCGCAGGTACCGACAGAATTTTTGTCGGCTCCAAGTGGCAGGGAGACTCCTGCGACGGATATGCAAGCAACTTTGACAGCTTCAAATCCGGCTCCGATAAGACAAACGCATACGGAGAAGGCGCGCTCGAAGTTAAACTCGAATACGACGCAAAGGGTATTGAAGTTAAAAACGCACTTTTGCAGATTTGTATAGACGATTTCCAGGCGCTCAGCTTTGACAGCGTCTTTACGGTGCAGATCAACGGAAAAGACGCTCCGTTCGCAGCGGAACTTCTCAACCGGGTTGACCAGACGGGACCGACGTCATACATTGTTTCGTCGATAGTTCCCGCAAGCTTCTTTGAAGACGTTGCTTCGGGCAAAATCACCCTTACGATTGACGAAACGACGGGAAGAGGCGACGGATTTGCCGTTGACTTCGTAAAACTTCTCATAAACTACGACGAAAACGTGTTCACCGGAACGTTTTCCGGAAAAACCGAGCCGGGCGCAACGGTACGCCTTCTCGGAACAGCAACGACGGTAAAGGCGTCGGAAACGGGCGGCTTTGAATTCAAGGCGGTTCCCGGCCTCAACGCCATCCGCGCTTCAAAAGAAGGATACGTCGAAGGATACGCGTTCGGCATAGTTCTCGATAAGGATACCGAATGGGAGCCGTCGGTTGACCTCGACGAAGGACAGGGCAGCCCCGATATCGACTTTTCGTCGTTCGGCGAAACGGAAGCGTGGGAAAAGGCGTCCGAATGGGCCGAAGAATGGCTGAAGACCGCAAACGCTATCGGACTTATCCCCGACTGCCTTATAGGCGC
This sequence comes from Clostridia bacterium, assembly GCA_017959195.1. Classification (GTDB taxonomy): domain Bacteria; phylum Bacillota; class Clostridia; order Oscillospirales; family CAG-382; genus UMGS882. The sequence continues at coordinate 2,894 of JAGDBE010000002.1, forward strand.
CGACATGACAAAACAGATAAACCGCAGAGAGTTTGCTTCCGTTGCCGTTAAGGTTTACGAAGC
>JAGDBE010000146.1 GCA_017959195.1 Clostridia bacterium
ATTTTTTTTCGAGGTAAATTATGAAAAACAGCTTAAAAAAGATAATATATATCAGTATTTTTCGGCAATATCGTTCGTACTCTTTATGTTTCCGAAATTTCCGTTAATTCCGGCATTTCCGTGGCTTGAAGCCGATTTTTCGGAGATTCCCGCGTTTTTTGCGGCGTCTTTGATGGGCCCTGCCGCCGGTTTTGCGGTGGTTCTGATAAAAAACGTCATTCACCTTGCGGTAACGACGACCGGAATGGTCGGAGAACTGTCGAATTTCCTTTTGGGAGCGGCTTTTGTCCTTTCTTTCGGGATTTTTTACAAGTACGTGCTTAAATTCAAAAATAATTTTGCAAAAATCGTACTTTCGGTAGTTATTGCAGCGTTTTTCCAGATTATAACAGCCGTTTTGGTCAACTATTTCATAATGGTTCCGCTTTATATGGGCGAGGGATTTGACGCGGTAAACTATATTATTGCAGGCGTAATACCGTTCAACGCGGTAAAGGACGCCATAGTCGCAGCGGCGTTTATAATAGTTTATAAAGTTCTCGGAAACACACTCAACAGGCTTGTGAATAAATAGTTTACCATTTGTCAATACAATGTTATTATTTTTTGACAAACATATGGTATAATGCAGATAGTAAAAATCGGAGGTGTAGACTATGGCATACCAGATTTCAAATGATTGCATTTCCTGCGGAGCATGCGCAGACGCTTGCCCCAACGGATGCATATCGGAAGGCGACGGAAAATACGAGATAAACGAAAGCGAATGCATCGAGTGCGGTACCTGCGCAAGCGTTTGTCCTGTAGAAGCTCCCTCGGCAAAATAAAAGAAAATAATGAAGAAGCCGTGCTACAGCACGGCTTCTTTTTGCCCAATAATTTAAAAATCATATTTACTTATTAATAAATATATTGTATAATAAATAATAATGGAACAAAGAATGAAAAAATACGTCGAAATATGTGAAATGAAAGGAGGCGGGCGTTTTTGTTGTTCGGAAAAAAAGATAATACCCTTAGCAAAAGAGGAAGAAGAGAACAGAGAAAAGCGCGCGCTATTTCGACGGCTTTTCTTGCGCCGAGCGTGATAGGAGTCTCGGTATTCTTTATCATTCCTTTTTTCATTATAATATACTATTCGTTTATAAATAACCCGATTCAGAACGTATTCGTCGGAATAGAAAACTATATAAAACTGTTCAATAACTACTCGTTCAAGACGGCGGCGATAAATACGCTTAAATTTACGGCTCTCAGCGTACCGCTTGCGGTTGTGCTGTCGCTTCTTATTGCAGCGGCGCTCAACGTAAAGATACCCATGCAGAGCAAGCTCAGGTCGTTCTTTTTGTCGCCCATGATGGTGCCGGTTGCGTCTATCGTTCTTATATGGCAGGTTTTGTTCCACTATAACGGAAGCGTAAACTCGTTTTTGCAGATTTTCGGCATGGATAAAATCGACTGGCTTAAATCGGCTCACGCAACAGAGGTTATCGTACTGCTGTTTTTGTGGAAAAACCTCGGATACAATATGATACTGTTTCTCGCGGCGCTCAACAACATACCGAAGGACATTTTGGAGGTCGCAACCGTTGAGGGCGCAGGCCCGATAAGACAGTTTTTCAAGATTAAACTTAGATATATGTCTTCTACGATAGTTTTCGTAACGATTATTTCGATTATAAATTCATTCAAGATATTCAGAGAAGTCTATCTGCTTGCAGGATACTATCCGTATGAGAGTCTGTATATGCTGCAGCACTTCATGAATAATACCTTTGATAATCTGGACTATCAGAAGCTTTCCGCGGCGGCGATTATCATGGCGATAGTCATGGTAATCCTCATAGGCATATTGTTCTTTGCCGACGACAGGTACGGAAGGGACGTGGAAGAGTAAGATGGTATTTGATTATAAATTAAAAGACTTAAGAAATTTTGACGGAAGCAAAAAAGAAAAGAGGAAACTCAGAAAAACCAAGATTCGTGCGTTCCTTTTGATGTTGTTCTTGCTTCTTGTGGCGTTTGTGTTTCTTATGCCGACGTTTCTTACAATATCAAGCTCGTTTTTCACGCAGTCGGAGCTTGCGTCAAACTACGGAATGATATTTGAGACGGCGGGCAAGGGCGCCTACGTGTCAAAGCAGACGAGCCTTAAATTCATCCCCGACAAGGTGTCGTTCGGACAGTATTTTACTATTCTGTTTCTTAGCCCGGAATACCTATTGAAATTCTGGAACTCCGTAAAATACACAGTACCGATAATGCTGTTCCAGGTCGTTGTTGCCTGCCTTGCGGCATACGGATTCACGAGATACCGCTCAAAAATGCGCGAACTGATACTGTTTGTTTACATAATTCTTATGCTCATGCCGTATCAGGTAACGCTTGTACCGAACTATCTTGTAGCAGATAAGCTCGGACTTCTGGGAACAAGCTGGTCGATAATACTTCCGGGCATTTTCTCGCCGTTCTGCGTATTTTTGCTTACGAAAGCGATGAGAAAAATTCCGTCGGCGGTGGTGGAAGCCGCAAAAATCGACGGATGCAATGAAATGCAGGTATTTTTCAAGATATACGTGCCGCTGTGCAAGAATATAATATATTCCGTACTGATTCTTGTTTTTATAGACTACTGGAATATGGTAGAACAGCCGCTTATAATGCTTAAAGACGAGGAAATGTATCCGCTGTCGGTATTCCTTTCGAAAATCAATTCGGGAGAAGCGGGAATCGCGTTTGCCGTGGCGGTAATATATATGATACCGACTTTGCTTATGTTCTTATACGGAGAACAGTACCTTGTTGAAGGAATAGCAAATTCGGGAAGCGTAAAAGGTTAAAAAAACATAAATTCACTATAAACCGTGAAGGGTTGGAGAAAAAATGGGAGAAAAGAAGATAAGCAGAGAATGGGTAAAGACTTTTGCGATAATATTCTTGTCGATTTTACTTGTTCTTACGTTTTTTTCAAATACGATAATGAACCTTACCTTGCCTGAGGTGGCGACGGACTACATAAGCTACGGAACCATCAAAACGCAGGTAAGAGGCACCGGCTCGGCTGTTGCCAACGATAATTATTACGTTACGTTCGGCGCTACGAGAGAGATAAAAAAGGTGAACGTCAAGGTGGGCGACTACGTTGAGAGGGACACCGTGCCTATCGTTCTCGAAGAAGGCGAAAGCGACGAACTTTATAACGCGAGAAGAAATTATGACAGCATTAACTATGACTATAACAAACTGCTCATAGATAAGGCAAATAACTCTCCGTACGCTTCAAAGGAAATGGAAATTGCGGAAATCGAGGAAGATTTGCAGGAAGCAAGGGAAAAGTATCAGAACGCGGGCGACATAGAGGCAGCCATTGATAACGCCAAGCTTCAGCTTAAAGAAATCGAAAAAGAAGTTACGAGAAAGCAGAAAACCATAAACGAGCTCGAAACGGAACAGTCTGCAATCGGATACACTCCAACCGAATACGAAGTGCTGGTCGGAAAAGAGACGGGCGTAACGTACGAGCAGTACGTTGAGGCGACAAGGCAGATAGAACTTGCAAACGACAACATTTCCAAAGCAAAGGCGGGCCTTGCCGAAAGCCAGAATAAAGTAAGCTTATTGAGAAATAAGTACGATATCATAAAAAGGGATTACGACAATATAAACGCCAAAATCGAAACTCCGCTCGAAACGCTGGAAGAAAGCATAAAGACGCCGAACAGAAATATTGAAGCCCTCGATACCGACATTAAATACTTAAAGCAGGACTACTACGCTTATACGAACAATACAAGCCTTGCAAAACTTCACGAAAGATATAAAATGGCGCAGAAGAATTACAGAAAAGCGCTTGAAGAACTCGACGAACTCAAGGAAAACGGCGCTTCCGCGTCGGAAATATCCGAAAAGCAGGCGGAAGTAGATAAATTGTGCGACGCTTCCAACGACGCTTACGACGCGTACATGGAACTTCTGACTAATGAAAACTATACGACCGATAACCTTGAAAAGCAGCTCAACGAAAAGGAAATCGAACTTCAGATTGCGATAGAAAATATCGAAAAACTCAAAGATAAATATCTTAAAACAAAAGAATACGACGAACAGTTAAAGAACTTAAAGCCGCAGCTCGAAGATGCGCTTGACGCATATACAAAAGAGCAGGATAAGACAAACGAGCTCCAGCTTGCGTACGACAAGGCGGTAAGCGAAAAGGAAACGCTTTCCGACAAGCTCGAATCCGTAAGAAACGGCTATAAATACGAAAAGTACAAGGAATACGAAGACAAAATCGAATTTGAGAAAAACGAACTCGAAAAAATAAAGACCAGGCAGGAAGAGGCGCAGGAATACCTGACCGATTTGCAGTCTGACAACACCGAAAGCGAAGAGAGCCTGAAACAGAAGGTAAGACAGCTTGAAAAGCAGCTCGAAACCGCTCAAAAGGAACTTGAAAAAATAAAGGCGAACAGCAACGAAAAGCTCGACAACCTCGAAATACAGATGAAGAAGCGCGAGCTTGAAAAGGCGCGCCGCGATATGGAAATTATCGAAAAACAGTATAATACCAACCAGATAGTTTCTCCCGTTGCGGGCATCGTGCAGGCGGTAAACTTCTCAAGCGGACAAAAGACGTCCTCCGACGCGCCTCTTGTGGAAATCGCGTTGAAGGAAAAGGGCTATAAGCTTTCCTTTACGGTAAGCGACCAGCAGGCGGCAAGACTCCGTCCCGGACAGGAAGCCGAGATAACGAGTTATATCCCGTACGGCACAAGCATCAGAGCAACGCTCGTCGCAATAAAGAGCGATAACGCAAATCCCGGAAGCAGACAGAAGATACTTGAATTTTCGCTTGAAGGCGACGTTACGGCGGGACAGTCCATTTCCCTTGCGGTGGGCGACAAGAACGCATCCTACGAGAACACCGTTCCCAATACCGCAATACGCGAAGACAGCGACGGAAAATATATACTCATTATAGAATCCAAGAACACTCCGATTTCGACGAGATACATAACAAAACGCGTCGGAGTAACGGTAACGGCGAGCGACGATACACGCTCTGCAATCAGCGGCGATTTTGAAAGATACGCATACATCGTTTCAACTTCAAATAAACCGATAAATGCAGGGGAGCAGGTGAAGCTTGTTGACAGATAAGAAGAAAAGCTTTATCAAAGCTAATTTGATTGTATCGGGTATTCTTGCACTTATCGCGGCGGTATTCTTTATTGCAATACTCGTTTACAGAAGCGGTTTTCCGCACGAATACGCGGCAAAGAGATTTGCGGCGGGTAAAAAATTTGCGCAGATAACGGTTTTTGTCCCGGAATCGGCGGAATTCACAATTGACAACGTGATGTATTTCAGATACAAGCTCGAAAAGAAGCTCACGGAAAACTCGATAGAGACTGCCGACGGCAAAAGGAACTATTTTGACGCCTATTCTTCCGAGAGGGATTCTAATATTTCAACGGAAAAGAAAAGCAGCCGTGCAAAGGTTATTTATATAGGCGGGGATTATTCAAAATTCCATACGGAATTTGAAAATATGCCAAACGTAGCAAATGACCTTTATCACGACAGGGTGCTCCTTTCGAGAACGGCGGCATGGAAGCTGTACGGCGGAAACAGTCTTTACGATTTTCCTGTAACGGTTGACGGTTATGACTGTCTTATAAGCGCCGTGTTCGAAGATTACACCGGAAAGACGTATGAGGATTACTACGAGAATGCGCCACCGGTCGTTGCGGATATTCAAATGGTTCCCGAAACGCCGATAACCTGCTACGAGATTGTGCTAGTAAACCCTGTAAACGAGTTTGCGGCAAGCAGAGTCAAAGAATGTCTGGATTTCGACGAAAGCACGTACGTTATGGTCGAAAATTCATCGCGTTTTAACTTTGTAAACCTTTATAAAAAGATACCGACGCTCTTGAATTACAACGAACACGTCCCGGTTGGAGTGTCCCTTCCTCCCGACGAGATAGCGGCGAGAAAAGCCGAAAAAATATTGACATTTCTCGTGTTATTGTTTACAATATTTATAGCATATCCCGCGCTTTGGGCTGTTATATATATTATAAAAGGAATAAGGTTTATTAAACGCCTTCTTGACAAGTATATCATTGATAAAATCAAGGATAAACTGTCTTATTCATAAAAAATCAAAGCAAGAAAGGAAAAAAGCTATGAAAAAGAAAATTTTATGCATCGTACTGGCAGTAATTCTGGCAATTACACCTCTTGTAATGTCATCATGCCAAAAGGAGAATGAGGTAATCGATCTTTCTCCGGAAAGCGGGGCAATGACGACAAAAGATTTGAAAAATGTCTATAAGAGCGAAATTATAAACCTCAAAGGCACGGATTTTGAAAATCTTGAGATATCGTCGGTAATAAAACTGAACGACGAGAAGTTTGTCGTTAACGGATACGATAACGTAAACTACACGTCTAACTATTATATTACCGATATCAACTTCAAAAACTCAACCGTCGTTCCCATAAACAAATCAGATGAGAATTACAGTGCTTATATCAACATCATCACGTCGAATCCCGCCGATGGAAGCATATGGTACATTAAAAACGAATATTATTATTCTTACTACGAAACGTATGAATCAGACGACGTTGAGAACTACGGCTCCGGCGAAAGCATCGACGACTACTATCTTGTAAAACTCGGTGCCGACGGCAATATTGAATCCGAAACCAAGATTAACGATTATCTTGAAATCAAAAGCGAGTATGACGACTATACATACAGCGGATACGTTTCAAAGATGTTGTTTGCGGACAATAAGCTTATCACACTTGTAAGCGGCCAGAAATTCAGCATATTCAATGCTGAAACCGGAGAATTTGAAAAAGAAGTTCCTTTAACGGACGGCGTTTACGCAAATACCGCATTCTTAGGCAAAGACGGCAAAGTATATCTTACGAGCTATGACGACGACGGTATGGGACTGTTTACGGTAGATCTTGAATCGGGCAGCGTAAATAAAGCAAAAGACGTAAGCTTCGATTTATATGAATACAGCCCGACGGACGGCGAACTTGGATATGATATAATTCTCTCAAACGAATCGGGTATTTACGGATATGATATGTCGAAAGACGAAATAACCGAAATCTGTAACTACGTAAACTCCGATATCTCCGCATATTACGCTTCATTCGTGTTCCTCGACGGCGACAGAATTTTAATGCCGATTTATGACGATGATACGATGAAAACCGAGCTTTTCTTGCTGACGAAAGTTGATCCTTCGGAAATGAAGGAAAGATACGTAATCAAAGTTGCGGGAGAATACGTCAACTATAACCTGAAAAACGCGCTTATGAAGTTCAACAGAACGCAGGACGAATACAAGGTTATATTTGAGGACTATTCAAAGTACAACAACGAGGCTAACAACTGGGAAGGCGCAAAGGATGCGCTCAACAGAGACATAGTATCAAAGACCGACGCGCCCGATATTCTCATGGTCAACTACAATACGAACGTTGAAAGCCTTGCTTCAAAGGGCGTATTCATGGATATCGAAGAGTTGATGGCGAGCGACAGCGAGTTCAACAAATCCGATTACCTTGAAAACGTATTTGAAGCTATGAAGGTTAAAGGCAAATTATATACCTTTACTCCGTCGGCAAACTTCATGACGATAGTAGGTAAGAAGTCGTTATTCGGCGACAAAACAGGCTGGACTGTTGATGAATTCTATAAAATGTATAAATCCTTGGGCGAAGGCGAGTCGATGTTCTCGCAGTCGACGAGGGAAGACATCGGTAAGACGCTTATCAGCATAGTATTTAATGACTTTGTTGATGAAAATACCGGAAAATGTTCGTTCAACAGCCAGGAATTCAAAGACCTGCTCGAATACATAAAAGACCTCCCGGAAGATTATTCCGCTTACAGCAGTATGTGGGACGAAAACCCGAATTACTGGGAAGAAATGGAACTTTCATACAGCAAAGGCACGACGAAGCTTTATAACATATCGCTTTATAACTTCAAGCAGATTCCTCAGTACGAAGCATACATGGGCGAAGACATAACGTTTATCGGATATCCGACGTCAGGCTCAAAGGGCGGAAACGGAACCATAATTACCACGAATTTTGAACTTGCGGGAATTGCATCCTCCAAGGTTAAAGCGGGTGTCTGGGCAGTATTCAAGTATCTTCTCAGCGACGCTTATCAGGAAACCCTTGCGGGTAAGACCAACGGTTATTCATGGACATTCCCGATTAAGAAGAGCACGATAGAAGAAAAAATCGAAACGGATCTTAAACCCAACGTATATAAATATACCGACGAAGACGGCAACGAAGTGGAAGAAGAATACGACGACACGTATTATATCGGCGGCACGGAAGTAACTCTCAGAAAGAGCACGAGAGAAGACGCCGACAGAATATACGACATTATTTCCAAAGCAACCGTCTGCTTAAGGTCCGAAGACACAAAGACGAATATGATAATGGAAGAAGCGAAACCGTTCTTTGACGGACAGAAGTCGGTTGACGACGTTGTTGAAGTTATCAATTGGGTGCGACAATCTCAAAGTTCAAATCGTGAAGTCGGAAGACAAATTGATCGTGCTTGCCAAGCTTGATGACTAAGAATAACGCTAGCACAACCAGATCG
>JAGDBE010000147.1 GCA_017959195.1 Clostridia bacterium
CCGCTGAAAGCAATCTCAAGAGCGATAAGTTTGAGGAAGACCTTGAAGCGCTTAAAAAAGCTCACCCGATAACCTGGAACGAAGAAAATCTTCTTAAAATAGACTGATTTTGAATTAATGATAAAAAGTCACGGTTTGTATGCCGTGACTTTTTTGTTACTCGAAAACCGTCATTGAACAATATCTGATTCATAGAAAAGATCAATGTCCCGTTTTAATATGACGAATAAATCAAAATAATCTGAGCAGTTAAATGAGAAAATAAACGGGACAGGCGGTTTGCCTGTCCCGAAACATATCATGTTTTATATGATTTGAAGTTTAATTACTTTTCTTCGGAGACCGATTCGGATTTGTCCTTTTTACCCTTGAGAATGAGGTTAGTGAGGATACCGAGGATAAGCGCGCACGCTACAGCCGTGAGCGTCACTTTTCCGAAGGACACGGAGAGACCGCCGACACCGGCTATGAGGATCACGGATACAACGAAGAGGTTCTTGTTGTCGCCGAGGTCAACCGACTGGATCATTTTGAGACCCGAAACGGCTATGAATCCGTAAAGAGCGATGCAGACGCCGCCCATTACGCACGAAGGAATTGTAGCAAGGAAAGTGGTAAAGGGAGCAAGGAAAGCCGAGATGATAGCAAGGATTGCTGTTGTGAAGATTGTGCTGATCGACGCATTTCCTGAGATAGCAACGCAGCCGACAGACTCACCGTAGGTGGTGTTCGGGCATCCGCCGAAGAACGCGCCGGCAATCGATCCGACGCCGTCGCCGAGAAGCGTTCTGTGGAGACCGGGTTCTTCAAGAAGATCTTTCTCAATTATCGAGGAAAGATTCTTATGGTCAGCTATATGCTCGGCAAACACGACGAAGGCGACAGGAATGTAAGCTACTGCAACGGTTGCAATGAACTGAGGAGTGATCTCTCCGAAGCCGTTGAAAGCTTTAAGGAAGGTAAAATCGGGATACCACTGCATATTCTGGAAGCCGGAGAAATTGATAACCTTGAGAGCTTCAACGTTGGCGGCGTTTCCGATTACCGTAAAGATCGCAGCGAGAGCGTATCCAGATGCAATGCCGATGATAAACGGTATCATCTTGATCATTTTCTTACCGTAAACAGAGCAGATCATGGTTACGGCGAGCGTCAGAAGACCGCAGAGGAGGCATACGTATACAGATGCGCTCTGAACAGGTTCTGCAGCGCCTTCAACAATGTGGGTTACGTTTCCCTTTGAAAGATCGCCGACCGCGTTTCCTGCGAGAGAAAGACCGATGATGGCGACCGTCGGGCCGATTACAACCGCGGGCATGAGTTTGTTTATCCATTTAACTCCCGCGAATTTCACGATAATAGCGATTACAACGTAAACGAGACCGGCAAAAGCTGCGCCGATGATGAGACCGAGATAACCGAGAGCGGCAGATGCTGCTCCGCCGAACGCCGCGAACATCGAGCCGATGAATGCGAACGAGCTGCCGAGGAATACGGGGCTCTTGAACTTGGTGAAGAGAAGGTAGACTATCGTGCCTACGCCTGCGCCGAAGAGAGCCGCCGACTGAGACATACCGTTACCGATTATTGCCGGGACGGCGATGGTCGCTGCGAGTATGGCAAGCAGCTGCTGAATTGCGAAGACAAGCGTCTGACCGAACTTCGGCCTGTCTTCGACATTGTAAGTAAGTTTCATTTTTTACCTCCCAATGAAGCTTAAAATTATTTATTTAAGTCGCAGATGTCGACGGCGTTTTCACCGTCTATTTCGGCGTCCTTAACAGATATTACCTCTCCGAGAGAGGTCGGGACGTTTTTACCCACATAATCCGCGCGTATAGGAAGTTCACGGTGCCCTCTGTCGACAAGGACCGCAAGTCTTACCGTTGCCGGTCTTCCGAGTGAAAAGAGAGCGTCTATCGCAGCCCTCGCCGTACGTCCCGTAAATAAAACGTCGTCGACGAGGATAACGTTTTTGCCGGTGACCGAAAAGGGAATATCGGTTGAGTTCAGCTTTGCGTTTTCCGAAATCTCGGTAAGATCGTCTCTGTAAAGAGTTATATCAAGCGATCCGACCGGAACGTCGACGTTTTCTATATTCCTGATATTTGAAGAGATTTTTTTTGCGAGCGGTACTCCTCGTGTTTTTATTCCGATAAGACAAATTCCGCTCACTCCGTTGTTGCGTTCAAGAATTTCGTGAGTAATCCTGATCAGAGCACGGTTATATGCGTTTTCATCCATCAGTCTCGCTTTAAATTGCATAACTAACTCACTCCGCAAAAAAACGTCCTGCCCGCAGTCGGACAAGACGCAAAAAACACATAATAGGTGAACCGTCTTGCCGGCCTCACGGGACCGAAATTAAAGAACTTAATCAACCGTCAAATATTATAACAGTATGGACGCGGTTTGTCAATAGGTTGATAAAATTTTTTTGAAATAAAAATTTTCCAAAGTAGCAGAAAAAGGCGCCTTTCGGCGCCTTTTCGGATTCTGGTGGAGGCGACGGGAGTCGAACCCGTGTCCGAAGACATTTCCACAACGCTTTCTACGTACGTAGCCCGTTCTGATATTTTCCCGTCGGCATCTGAGCGGGCAAGCTCCGCTTCCGGTATCCCTTTAATGCGCGGTCAATGCAAGGGAGAAGTCATGACTCGCGTTCACCGTCTCATGACGCCCTCATCCGTCAGACGGTGTTCACGGTGAGGACGGGCGGCTCTCAGAGCCGCGGCCTGCCTTATTCAGGCAGCGATAGCGCTGTTGTTAGCGTTTATATTTAAGTGGAACGTTTTAAAGAGTCATCCCGGCTCTGCACGCTTACGCTGCTTCTATATCCCCGTCGAAACCTTTACGCCCCCTTATAATGACCCCGTAAAACCGGGATCAGAAATTTTTGTAGATCCATTTTATTGAATCGTTTATCCACTCTGCGTAATCGTCGATCTTAAGTGAAGGAACCGATGATGTGATTCTGTCGCAAAGAGCAAGGCCGTGCTGTCCCGAATGATATATCTGAAGCTGATACCTGACTTTATTTGCGGTGAGAGCCTCGGCAAAAACGAGAGAATTGATTATCGGAACAGCGTTGTCATCGGAAGTCGACCAGATAAAGCAGGGCGGGGTGTTTTTGTCAATATGTGTTTCTGTTGAAACATACCTGCGTGCTTCCGGATCGCAGTATTTTTCTCCGAGCAGCGCCTTGAACGAACCGACGTGAGTATCACAGTTGTCAGAGATAACAGGGTAGCAGAGTATCCCTCCGTCGGGGCGGTAATCTTCCGCGTCGCCGCCGAGATTTTCGATAACGTCTTTTGAGCCGTACATAGTCACGGCTGAAGAGGCAAGATGACCGCCGGCCGAGAAACCGCCTATGAAGACCCGGTGGGGGTCTATATCCCATTTTACGGCGTTATCGCGGACAGTCTTTATTGCTTCGCAAGCCTCGCAGAGCTGCTGCGGAAATCTGGCGGAGCTACTGCTGTAAAGATCAGAACCGGTGCTGTATTCAAGTACAAAAGCAGCAATCCCGTTTGCGAGATATTTGAGCGCGACCGGTTCGTCTTCTCTGAATGAGCGGAATTCATATCCCCCACCGGGGCATATAATTACCGCGGGTCTTTTGTGGTAATGAGGCATTTCCTTACTCGTATCAGGTATGTAGCATTTTAAAAATGGCTCAAAATCGCTCGCGCCAGGAGTTTTGACTTTAATTTTTACGGTTTCAAAAATCATATCTGTTTCTCGCTTTCATGACTTTGTCAATTTCCCGCGCGTCGTCTTTTCTCGCGGCGTCCTCGCGCTTATCGTAATCTTTTTTTCCCGTACAGAGACCGAGTTCTATTTTGACGAGAGATTTGGTAAAATACATTGAGAGGGGAATAAGAGTAAATCCCTTCTGGCTTACGAGACCGAACAGCTTGTTTATCTCTTTTCTGTGCATAAGCAGTTTTTTCGGTCGCAGAGGGTCTCTGTTGAAGACGTTTCCTTTTTCATAGGGACTGATCCTTATGCCATATGCGTAAAGCTCGCCTTTGTCGATCCTGCAAAATGAGTCTTTGAGGTTGACCGACCCCTGCCGTACAGATTTTACCTCCGTACCGAAAAGTTGAAGTCCAGCTTCATATCTTTCATTGACAAAGTAGTCGTGATACGCTTTTTTATTGTTGCAGATTATTTTTCGTCCGCTCTTTTCGGCCATATTATTCGCTCTCCTTATCGAGAAGCCCGCCTTCTTCAATAGCGTTGAATATCCGGTGTTTAAGCCCTTTTCGCTCTCTGTCAAGATCACCGATAAGCTTATGAAGCGTCTCTCTGTCGGTATGTTTATCTTCGGGACACGGGCTTTTTATCACAGGAAGATCATTCTTAGATATAAAGTATCGGATGTCTTTTTCCGGAAGGTACATGAACGGCCTTATCACGGTTATATCTTTCCTTGAAAGATACGTAACGGGAAGAAAAGCAGCAAGCCGACCTTCATTGAAAAGATTTAGCATGAACGTATCTATTACGTCGTCATAGTGATGCCCTAGCGCCAGCTTGTTGCAGCCCAATGCCTTCGCGGTATCGTGAAGAATTCCTCTCCTCATCCTGGCGCATAGCGAGCACGGATTACTTTCTTTTCTTTCTTCAAAGATAAGTTCGGCAAGACGCGTCTCGACAAGCCGGAACCCGACGCCAAGCTTTTCACAGAAATCTTTCAGGGGACCTGCGTCAAAATCTTTAAACCCCATTGAGACGGTTATTCCGTATAATGAAAAATCAGCGGGGTAAAATCGCTTCAGATCGTGAAGCGCGGCAAGCAACGCGATCGAATCTTTTCCTCCCGAGAGGCCTACCGCAATCCTGTCTCCGTCATTTATCATGCTGAAGCGGTCAACGGCGCGTCTCGTGCAGCTGAGTATTCTTCTTATGTTATTGAACTCCATTTTAATAACTGAGAATCGATCGCAATACTTCCTTGCTGTTTTCGTAGTTCTGCTCCGACTGTTTTTTTCCGGTAAAAGCCGAGGAGGAGGGAAGTACCCTGAAGCAAATCCGCGTGCCTTCAGGAAGCGATCCCAGCGAATCAAAGAACTGTCCGAATCTGGTTTCGGAGAGAAAAACGTAGTAGTCGTCAGTCACGGTATATTTTGTATCCGGAACGATTTCCGTGATTTTTGCGAGCGCGTTTGCGCTTTTCAGTCTTTCATACCAGAACTCGTCAAGCAGAAGAATATTTGCGTCGCCGGCAAATATCTGATTTGAAACCCGGCTTTCTACGTTTGATACGGTAAACTGAGCGTATTTCATCTTTTCGGAAAGCTCGGCGTTATCTCCTATTGCCTCGATAATTTCATCGTCGGTGAACGCGCTCGTAATGATTACGGTCGCGTTCTTTTTCCCGTCTCCGTTGAGATCCCTGCCCATAATCTGACAAAAAGCGTTGCCGATATCTCTTTCGCTGTTTTGACTCGGAAAAAAGGGACCTATAATTGCGACAGTAACGTCGGTTTTCTCATTATGAATAAAAAACTGAATCGAACAGAACGCTATAACAACGATAAAGAAGGAGAAAAA
>JAGDBE010000148.1 GCA_017959195.1 Clostridia bacterium
AAGACCGATAACGCCGCCGCCTATTACGGCAAGCTTCTTGGGGAGCGTCTTTTCGTCGAGTATTTCTCTGCTCGTTGCGACAAATCCCGATGAAAGACCTTCTTTAAGTCCCGGAATCGGCGGAATCGTCGTTTCCGAGCCGGAAGCGATCACAAGTTTCTTACCCTCGTACGTTTTTCCGTCCGCTTCAATGAGAAATCCGTTTTCTCCGCGGCCTTTAATTACGGCGCTTGCGGAAATTACTTCAACCTTGTTTGCTTTCATTGTGGCTCCGACGCCCGAAACGAGCGTTTTTACCACCTGATTTTTTCTGTCGACCACCTTTGCGTGGTCAAACGATACTTCCTTCGCGGTTACGCCGAAAGAAGCGCTTTCTTTTGCGTGGCGGTACATTTTAGAGGAATTGAGGAAGGTTTTCGTGGGAATGCAGCCTTCGTTAAGGCACGTTCCTCCCAGCGCCTTCTTTTCAAAGAGCGCAACCTTCATACCACCCTGCGACGCGCGTTCTGCGCACAGATATCCGCCCGGGCCGCCGCCCAGAACCAGTAAATCGTAAAGTTCCATATCTTTATCTCCTTATTCTGCAAGAAGCGTTGTAAAGCGCTCGAGATTTTCGCCGAGCTCCTTCAAGAAGCGCGAAGCGGGCGAGCCGTCTATCGCTCTGTGGTCGTACGTAAGACTGAGTCCCATTGCGGGATAAATGCCGATGCTTCCGTCGTCGAGCTTTTTAACTCTGTCAACCGCGCGGCACACGCCTAAAATTCCCGTCTGCGGAGGATTGATTACGGGTGTGAACGTCTCGATGCCGAGGCTTCCGAGGTTGGATACCGTAAAGCTTGCGCCCGAAAGCTTGTCGGGATTTATGTTGCCTTCTCTGCACTCTTTTGCGAGCTGCTTTACTTCAAGCGATATTTCAAGCAGGCTCTTTTCGTCGGCGTGGAAAATCGTCGGAACCATAAGTCCGCGAGGCGTGTCAACCGCAACGCCGAGATTTACGTGCTTGAATATTCTTATGCTGTCTTCGCTTACCATATTCGCGTTGAGATCGGGGTAATTAAGTATTGTTCTGGATACCGCGTAAAGCACGATGTCGCCGAGCGTAATGCCCGAAAGGTCGCCTTCCGACGCCTTGAGCTTCTTTCTGTACGCGAGGATTTCAGTCGCGTCAAACGTGCTGTTGTGCGTAAGCTGAGCCATCGTCGCAAGAGATGCGTGCATGGATCTGCTTATAGCGCGGCGGATATTTGTAAGTTTTACGTCTTCGAATTCCGCGCCGGGTGCTGCGTTTTCCTTTACAGGTGCGCTTGCTTCCGTCTTTTCCGGTGCCTTTGCGGAAACCTGCGGATTATTCATGAGCTCTCTTACGTCGCGCTCGATTATTCTGCCGTTGGGGCCTGTGGGAACGGCGTCTGCCGCGTCCACTCCCGCGCGCTCCGCAAGCTTTCTTGCTCTCGGGGAAACAGCCGTCTTTTCAGACGTTCCCTTCGTTGTTTCGGGTGCTGCAGCTGCAGCAGGTGCTTCCGCCGGTGCTTCGGCAGGCGCTTCTTTCGCCGCTTCTGCCGCCTTTTCTCCGCCTTGCGCTTTTCCGGGGCGCAGAGCCGAGCAGTCGTCGCCGGGATTTCCTACCGCACAAACGTTCACGAGGCAGGGCACTTCGTCGCCGTCGTTATAGAAAATTTCAAGCAGCGTTCCCTCTTCCGTGGACTCGCACTCGAAACTTGCCTTATCTGTTTCGTAGCTGAACAGAATATCTCCGACTTTTACCTGATCTCCTACCTTTTTCTCCCATGTTCCGATAATACAACTTTCAACCGTGATACCCGCTTTGGGCATAATAACCGCTTTTGCCAATCAGGACACTCCTTTTCTTTTTGTTTATTTTAACATTTTTTAACATTAACAATTATATTATATCATAATTTAACATTTTGTCAATTATTTCCGGCAAAAAATTTTTGCATCACAAATAATTTACAGAACCGTTACACCTGCTTCTTTTGCGGCGGATATAAATTCCTCCGGCATGGCGCCGTCTGTTACGATGAAATCGGCGTCGGATATGTCCGCAAACGTATACGGCATAAGGCGTTCCAGCTTCTCGGCGCTGCACATCATTACCTTTACCCTCGCCTTGTTTATCACAAGTTTTTTTATGAGCATATCCGCCTCTGTTCCGCAGGTAAAGCCCGTGTTTTCGGTATAGCCCGAAACGCCTATGAACGCGACGTCGATGTTGATTTTTTCGAGCATCTCTATCGTGTTCTGTCCCGAAACCGCCATATTTCTGCGGTTCATCGAGCCGCAGCATACCGTTACCGTCGGGTTATGAAGTCTGCACAGTTCGAGCGCGATTCCCGGACTCGTCGTGATGACGTTTAAGTTTATGTCCGGCAGATTTTTCGCCAGCAGAAGATTCGACGTTCCCGCGTCGAAAAATACCGACGTGTACGGCTGAATCAGCGTTACCGCCTTCTTCACCATGGACATCTTTCCGGGCGTGTTCTCCTCCATGCGCACCTGAAAATCGACGTCGTCCTTATAGCGCAGGTATTTTACCATTCCGTGATGCTTGGTCAGCACGCCCTGCTCTTCAAGCGCGCTTAAATCGCGGTGAATCGTCATAAGGGAAACGTCGGGGAAAAGCTCGTGCACTTCCTTTATCGTGGCAACGCTCTTACCCTCAAGATATTCCTTTATTTTATCCTGTCTTATAAGATTCATTTCAAGCCCCCGTGTAAAAATTTTCAACTTTTATAACATTTTAACACAGATTTTAACATTTGTCAACACACTTACTTGACATTTTTTCGAAAATCATATAGTATAATGTTGTGGAAAGGGTGAAAACATGATAAACGAACTTCGTTTTTACATAGGAGACGGCTTTGACCCTCACAAAAACCTTGCGGTTGAGAGATTTTTATTTGAAAGCGCAAAGGACGACTGCGTGATTCTCTATTTATGGCAGAACGAGAAAACCGTGGTTATCGGAAGAAACCAGAATCCCTGGACGGAATGCCGGTGCGCGCTTCTCGAAGAAGAGGGCGGAAAGCTTGCGCGGCGCATGTCGGGCGGCGGCGCCGTCTTTCACGACAAAGGAAATCTCAATTTCACGTTTCTTTGCGCGGAAAGCAACTTCGACGTTATGCGCCAGATGAGTGTGATAAAGCGGGCGTGCGATTTTGCGGGCATTGAAACGGAACTTTCCGGCAGAAACGACATCCTCGCGCAGGGCAGAAAATTTTCGGGAAACGCCTTCTATCACTCGCAAAACAAGTCGTACCACCACGGAACGATTCTCATAAATGCGGATTTTGAGCTCATGCAGCGTTATCTCACGCCGCCCAAGGCGAAACTCGAAGCAAAAGGCGTAAAATCGGTGCGCTCGCGCGTTATTAATCTTTCAGAACTTTCCGGAAATCTAACGTGCGAAAGCATGAAAAAGTATATGCTCGCCGCTTTCGAAGACGTTTACGGCATGAAGGCCGAAAAAACCGAGATTTCAGACGCCGAAAAAATAAAAAAACTCGCAGACGAATACGGAAGCTGGGATTTCCTATACGGAAAAACCGTTCCGTTTACCGTTTCATGCGAGGAAAAGTTCGACTGGGGCTGCGTTCAGCTGCTTCTGCAGATAGAAAACGGCGCGGTGGCAAACGCGCGCCTCTATACCGACGCCATGGACGCCGACGTCTCGGAAATCGCCGAAAACGCGCTCCTCTACCGCCGACTCGAAGAAAATGAGGTGCAGAATGCGCTGAAATCCGCGCTTCCCGCACCTTTTGCCGACGATATCTTCAATTTAATTAAAAATCAGGCGATTTAGGTTTTCTCTGTTACTTTCTCTCAGGGGAGAGAAAGTAAAGAGAGAGTATCGTACTTTTCTTACACAAGAAAAGTACCAAAAGAGTGCGGGCTTTCTCGCAGAAAGCCCGGGAAAGACGAACAAAATTTCAAATGCTTTCTTTGTTTGCACATAATATCGGCTACATAACTATAAATAATTCAGCTCTCTTTGATTACTTTCTCTCCCCTGAGAGAAAGTAAT
>JAGDBE010000149.1 GCA_017959195.1 Clostridia bacterium
GAACGTGAATTTGCCGATTCCGTCTTTCTTTCCGTCCTTGACTTCGCCCTCGTACCTACTTCCGTCGGCGGAAGTTACGACCGCGCTGCCCGTAAGCTTGTCATCGGCAAAATCTCCGACGTATTTTGCGCCGGTTTCCTTATATTCGAGCGTGCCTTTGCCTTCTCTGTATATTCCCTTTATGCCGCCCTCATAAACGTCTCCTGAGCTGTAAACGATCTTACCTTGATCGCTGTCCTTTTCCTTTGTGAGCTTGCCCTTGGTTCCGTCGGAATATTTTACTTTGCCGTTTATCGGCTGTCCTTCATAGGTAAAGCCGGAATACTTGACTCCGTCGCCTTTGATATACCTGTATCCCGACGCGTAAACCATGCCGCCTATCAGCGCCGTTATTACAAGCAGCACCACCGCCGCGAGCGCGTACGGAAGTTTTCTGCTTTTGTTTGTTGTTCTGCGGTTTGAGTTATTCATAATCATTACCCTTTACTGTATATTAATCTGCAGGTTCGGCGTCTTCCGAAGGGATGCCCGTCTCGTTTTGTTCCGCAATACCCGTCGGAGTCGGGATAACCTTTCTCGAAAAGACGTTTTTGGCATAGTTTTCGAGAAATCTTGCGGCGTTTGAGAACACGAACGCGCTTGCGGCGACGATTAAAGCCGCAAGTATCAGTTTCAGCGCCGAGGGCTTGTCGCTTAAATGCTTTTTCAGCATGTCGCCGTTGTTTTCTTCGGGAATATAATATTTAAGTTCCGTTTCCTTCTTGAAAAGCAGGTCGTCGGACTCTTTTTTGCCGGCATCATTTTCAGCTCCGACGCTTTCTACCGCTTTTGCAATCATATTGCCGCCCGATAGAAATCTTTTTGCGAGTTTTTTCTTTATTCCGCCAAAACCGATTTCTTCAAGCGTTTTTGCGCTTTCCTTGCTGTCGGCCTTTGATAAAATCAGTTTTTCCGCCGCCTCCGACGTTATTCTCTGCATAAAGAAGTAATATACCATCGCAAGCACGACCGCAAAAGCTATCGTATAAACCATTGTTTCAATACTGAATATTTCCATAATCCTCTGTTCTTCCGAAATAATTTATTCCTTGAAAATATCTTTTCCGCAAAGCGTAATGAGCAGCGCTTCAAGGTCCTCTTTGCCGTAATACTCTATTTCAAGTCTTCCGTTTCTGCCGCCTTTTATATACGCTTTTCTGCCGAGTCTTGAGCTTATGCGCTCCTGGAGCTTTTCAAGGTAAATCTTTCTCTGTCCGTTATCGTTGTTCTTCTTTTTATTTCCGCTGTTTCCGTTTATTATTTTGTTTACGAGTTTTTCCGTATCGCGCACGGAGAGCTGACGGGCAAGAATCACGTCGAGCGTTTCGTTTATAAGGTCTTCCTTTTCAAGCGGAAGAAGCGCCCTTGCGTGTCCCGCCGAAATATCTCCCGACGCAAGAAAATCGAGCGTGTTTTCAGGCAGCGCAAGAAGTCTTATAAGGTTTGTAACGTTTGAACGGGAAAGTCCCACGGCTTTTGCCGTCTCCTCGTGGGTTAAACCGAAATCGTCGATAAGTTTTTTAAGTCCCCTTGCCGTTTCTACGGCGTTAAGATCCTCTCTCTGAATGTTTTCGACGAGTTTTACAGCGTCGGCCTCTTTTTCGGTGAGTTCCCGCACGATTACCGGAACTTCGGACAACCCCGCTATCTTTGCGGCGCGCCATCTGCGCTCGCCCGACACAATGCGGTACTTGCCTTCAAGCTTCTTTTTCGTTTCGTTATCGTCGGTATCCTTTGCCGCGTTCATCACCA
>JAGDBE010000150.1 GCA_017959195.1 Clostridia bacterium
CTGAAGCGGAGAACTGAAGCTTTTCAAAGCTTTCTCTGACTTTTTTCTCGATTTCATCCGTAATTTCCGGGTGTTCGTTCATATATATCCTGGTGTTGTCTCGACCTTGTCCTATACGTTCGCCGTTATAGCTGAACCAGGCGCCGGATTTGTTGATGATATCAAGTTTTACGGCAAGATCGAGAAGCTCGCCGACACGGGAAATACCCTGGCCGTACATAATATCGAATTCCGCCTCTTTGAAAGGAGGTGCGACTTTGTTTTTCGACACTTTTACTTTCGTGCGGTTTCCGACAACTTCTCCGCCGACCTTTATTTGTTCGATCCTGCGGACGTCAAGACGTACCGACGCATAGAATTTAAGTGCGCGGCCGCCGGGAGTGGTTTCGGGATTGCCGTACATGACTCCGACTTTTTCACGGAGCTGATTTATAAATATGGCGACGCAATTTGTTTTTGAAATGATACCGGTGAGTTTGCGGAGCGCCTGCGACATAAGTCTTGCCTGCAAGCCGACGTGCGAATCGCCCATTTCACCTTCTATTTCCGCTTTCGGTACCATCGCGGCGACGGAATCGATGACGATTATGTCGATCGCACCGGAACGAACGAGCGCTTCGGCAATCTCCAACGCCTGTTCACCTGTGTCGGGCCGAGATATGAGAAGAGAATCGGTATCTACGCCGATATTTTTGGAATATACGGGATCAAGAGCGTGCTCGACGTCAATGAAAGCGGCAAGTCCGCCGGCTTTCTGAGCTTCCGCTACCGCATGGAGCGCAACGGTCGTTTTACCTGAACTTTCCGGCCCGTATATTTCGATTATACGTCCTCTAGGAAGTCCGCCTATACCGAGCGCCATATCGAGTGCGATAGAACCGGTATGTATAGCATCTATATTAAGGGTTTCGGTTTGTCCGAGACGCATGACGGCGCCTTTCCCGAACTGTTTTTCAATTTGCCCGAGAGCGGTTTCAAGAGCTTTCTGCTTTTCTTCCGCGCTTACGGGGGAAACAAAAGATTGCTGCTTGATATTTTTTTCAGCCATATCATTTACCTCCGTGATATATTATATTCTATATTATATAGCGATTAACTTATAAAGTCAACAAAAATAACGGACGGCAAAATGAAAAATTCGCCAATGTTTCTTTTAAAACAACATTGCATTTGAAAGAAAAATACAGTATAATAAACAGGACAAATCAGAAGGGAGCGGTAAGAGTATGGATTGGGATTTGGCCGGCAAAGTAACGTTGGTCGGAATGATATTAGTGTTTTTGGCGCTTATAGTGCTTTGGCTTATTATACAGCTGATCGGATTTGTTATGAAGGGATTTAATAAGAAAAACAAAGATAAAATTTCAAATCAAACACAAAAACCGAAAGAAGAAAACGGAAAAACAGAAGTCGGAATCGATGGTATCGACGAAGAAACGGTGGCTGTGATCTCTGCGGCGATCGCCCAATACGGCAGCGAGAGTTTTAATATAAAAAGCATAAAGAAGAAAACCGCGGCGTCAGAGAGGTTTGAACGTCCGAGAAAACCTTGGGCGCTCGAAGGCATGATAGAAGCAAGCCGCAGAAACTGCGAGAGATAAAGAACGGAGAATAAAGTAAATGTTAGAATCTTTTTTTAATGCTGTAAAATCGTTGC
>JAGDBE010000151.1 GCA_017959195.1 Clostridia bacterium
AAGGTCCCGACGAGATGTTCAGATTTGTAAAATATATGAAACAGTCGTAAAAAAGCCGCTCCAAAAGGAGCGGCTTTTCTGAAATTTATATTTAATTCTGGCAATACGTTATCAACCGGTTATGACGAGCGCCGCACACAGAGGTTTTACGGTATTTCCGTCGCCGTCAAGAAGGAATACCTTATCGTCCGCCGCAAGCGAAACGTCCTGCGGTGCTTCGAATTCCGTTTCACCTGCCGGAAACGTATCCGTTACGACTTTTGCCGACGAAAGTCTTCCGTTTTCAAAATGTGCGAACACCAGCGTATACGTTCCCGCCGCGGGAGCCGTTACGGCAACGCCGTTTGAAATCTTCGCAAGTGCAAAATTCTCCGCTCTTGCGGCCTCGCGGACAATAATCTGCGAGAATTCGGTTACGGTGAAGGCTGCGTATCCGTTACCCTGCGCGTCTAAATTGAAGGAGAACGTCTTTGCGCCGTTTTGCGCTTCTTCGCTGTATTCGTTATAGAAATATTCTCTTGTACCGTTATGCATTACGTGTACAATCTGCTGCGGATAAATTCCGCAGGTATAAAGCGTTACGGTCATGGGGCTTCCGTTGAAATCGGTTCCCTCGAGATATGCGATATTTTCGCCTTGCGAAGTTGTGCTCTTTATATACGGTTTAATCGAGAAGACCGCCTCGCCGTTTTCTCCGTCCGCGGGAGTAAAGCTGTCCGCGGTAATCTCCGCACCGACCGAAAGTTCCGATATTTCGCCCTGGCCGCCTGCGGCACCGATATAATTGCCTACGGCGTCTTCGCTTACCGCGCACGCCATGCCGGTAACATTTGCGGCGCCTACTGCGTAATCGGATATTTCGGGAACGTCGCCCGCAACGCCCGTATAATCAGCGCTGCCGCCGTCGTCCGAGATAACGAGGTTATTAAGGGTTGCGTGCAGGCGCATCATCTTCACCGGAAGCTGTACGAGGTTTGCGCCTGACGCCGTAAACGCGTCGGCTGGTTTTAATGCGAAGAACACTTCATTCGTAACCAGGTCAAGGAACGCGCGGAATTTAATCGCCGTCGCATCGGTCTGAACTTCTTCGCTCCACCACTCGTCGTATGCGGAAAGAACAGTGGCTTCGTTATTGGAATTGATTGAAACGCGGAAGCCGTATTTTGAGTATCTTACCATTTCAATGAAGAATATTCCGTTATAGCCCGTAAGTCCGAACATATAGCCGTCCGACGCAAAATGCATTCCGTAGCGTATACCGCCGTCCGACCAGTTGGTCATATCGGCGATAAAGCGCAATTTGAACTGCATTGCCCCGGCATTTTTGGCGGTCATAAACTGCACGCTGCCGTCGCTCTGCACGTCAATCGGTACTGACGGCAGGCTGCTTACTTCGTAGTTGCCAAGGAGGTCCTGCTCCTTGAAATATGTTTCCGTCGGCGCTATTACCGAGTACGTTGTGCCGCCGTATTCCGTTACCAGAAGGTAGTCGTTTTCAGGCAGTATTTGTCCGTTTGAAGTTACCGGCATATATACCGGCATCGGTCTGCCGCACAGGTCGCACACGCCGTCGCCGTTTTCATCAAGCGCAACTATTGCGGGCACAGACAGGTCGTCGCCTTTGAACCACACGCCGTTTTCGTCGTCAAATTTATTGCCGCAGTCGGGGCATTCGTAATATTCCTGCATGCCCTCGGTATTACACGTCGGGGCGACTCCCGCGTGGTAAATCATATTCGTATGACGGCAGGTCGGATTCTTGAATTCGCACGACAGATGAGTGCCGTCGGTAGACGTTGCCGTTGTAAAGAAGGGAGTATCCGTGCTTACGTCAAGCACTATGCGTACGTCGTCTCCGTTTCCGGTTACGTAGTTGACTACGTCGCTTCTCCACGCGTAGCTTCTCGGTCCCGTTGTTTCGTACCAGCCGTTCGTCCAGTATGCAGCGCTGCTCCTTTGCGAAACGCTCGTCAATTCCCCGCCGCTTGTAAAGGTCAGATATCCGTTATCGTCCGACAGATATAGCGCACGGAATGTAGTAGTGGAGTAGCCGAATGAAATACGCACGTTATCGCCGTATTCAACGTTGAAAACGGCTATATCGCCGCTGTCAATCTCGAACATATAGTCTGTGAGCATCTGCGTTGCCGGAACCGCCGCGCGCACGCTTCCCGTCTGCGCGCCCATGACGTAAATCGTGTCGTTGTACTGCGACGTGATGATATACCGTCCCGTTCCGTCGTCAGCTCCGCCTCCGAAGCGCAGAGTTTCTGCGAAAACTCCGACGGCAAGCAGCAAAATAATTGCCGTGAACACGAAAATTGCACGAAAAACGGTTGTTTTCCGCATAATAAATCCCCCTTATCCGCGTAAGCGGAATTTTTTATTATTTTACCATTTTTTGCCGGCTTTGTCAATTTCAGATAACAAATTCATTGTTTATTTTTTCTTGAAAACAGCCGTAACCGTGCCCGGTTACGGCTGTCATTTTTTACTTTTTAAACTTCACGAGCTTTGCTCTGTCAAGTGCGAGCATGACGAGAGGAATAAGTATGAGCTGCAGGATAATACCGGGGATTGCGTTTGTTACGGCGCCCGCAAGGAATGCGGCGAACGTGAACGGTTTTCCGTTAAGGCCGAGAAGTATCACCTGTGCGATACCCCAGACTATTCTGCCGGCTATCATTGCGGCGATGATACTGATAAAAAGTGTGAGCAGATTCTGTTTTTTCACGCTTGCGTAGATAAATCCGGCAACGAAAGCGTAAGCCGCGAGTTCAAACGCCATTGCAATTGCCGTCGGGTACATCGGCGGCATACCGAAAAGAAGCGAGCGCAGCACGGGGAGCATGAGCGCCATGGGCGTTGCCCACTGCCAGCCGCAGATGAGCGCGCAGAAAAACACCGGGATATGCATCGGCAGAAGCATGCTTCCGATTTGGGGAATTTGTCCCGTCAGAAACGGGAGCACGAGTCCGAGTGCCATAAACATAGCGGTTAAAGTGAGTTTTTTTACGTTGTTCATAGTTTTCTCCTTTTATTTCATTAATTTTTGGACATAAAAATACCGAAAAAGACCTTTCCTTGCGGGAAGGTCTTGTTTATTATTGTGCGGCGGCGTTCTCCTTTTGATTTACGTGTTCAAAAGAAGTCTGGTCGTTATGCGGAATTGGCTTCCAGCCGAGGTTTTTGGAAAACAGCGCCTGAATATCCATAATGAACTGTATGGACAGAAACAGCGGCCACAAAATTGATATGAGCACTTTTTTGATGAAGCTTACATTCTTTATTCTCTTTCTTTCAACGACGAAAATGGTTACGGCGCCGAGCGCCATTGTCGCATAGTACAGGATCATGGACCGCAGCCACACGAAAAGAACGCCCTTTGACAAAAGGAGGTCCGTCGAGTTGCCGATAAAAATCTGTTTATAGGTCAGCGCCTTATCGCAGAGCGGCGCTATTGCAAGCAGCGTGCCCTGAATTATGTAGAAAAGCAGTATGAGAAGCGGCACCGGCAGCACGTTTACGAATATATCGTAAACGGAGCCCCTGTTTTTCGTTTTTTTCAGGAAAAGCTTTGAAAACAGGTCTTTTATGCGCGTATAGAACACTATAAGGTGCCCTCTCGACCAGCGTACGCGCTGGCGCCACATAATGCGCGGCGACGTCGGCTGTTCGTCGTAAAATACCGCCTCGTCGCAGTATCTTATATTGCGTCCTTTCAGCACCTGGTCTGCGGTGAACTCCCAGTCCTCCGCCAAAGTTACGTATTTCCAGCCGTCTCTTACGATTTCGGAATTTATCAAATATCCTGTTCCCTGAACGCGCGTGGAGCAGCCCATTACCGTTCTTCCGCGGCTCTCAAAGCGGCAGCCCATCGTAAAATACATTCCGTACAGTCCCGAAATCAGGTTGGAACCGAAATTCTTGGAGTTTCTGTACGACGTAATCACGCATTCCCTTCCGAAATAGTCGAATGCGTCGTTCATCTTGGTTATATAGTTTTTATCGAGTATATTATCCGCGTTGAAGAGGAAAAATCCGTCGAAAGACTGCGTGCCGAAGTCGCGTTCAATGCACTTGAAAAGGTATCTGAACGCGTATCCCATGGTATTTTCGGCGGGATTATTATATTCGTACACCGAAACGCCGTCGTACTTTCTTGCGATTGCGGCGGTTTTATCGGTACAGTTATGCGCTATGACGAAAATATGCAGTTTATCCTGCGGATAATTATTCTTCTGAATGCTCTCAATAAGTTTTGAAACAACCGCTTCTTCATTACGGGCGGGGATTATGAGTCCGTATTTATACTTATTTTCCGTTTCGGGATACTTTTTCTTGAAAAACAGTCCCAGCACGGCAAACGCCATAAAATGCGCGACCATAAGTCCAAGTATTGTAAACGGGATGCCCGTAATCATCAAAACAACGTCTAAATAACTCATTATATCTATTCCTTTTCGGCACTTTTCGTGTTTTTCGGTATTAAACCGTTATGTCAAAGAAGTTCGGGATAAACTTCCGTAATTTTCTCCCACAAAACGTCAGCCGCCTTCTCGGAGCCGAAGTTTTCGTGATACGCTTCCGCCTCTTTCTTATACGGCGCAAGAAGCTCAGGGTTCTCTGTAAATCCCTCTATCATCTTTACCGCTCTTTTGACCGAAAGCTCTTTCACGGAGCAGCCGACGGTATTTATATAGTGGTCGGCTATCTTCTTTTCGATGAGGGTTGCACAGTTGGTCACAATCGAGGGGTTTCCGAAGAAGGTCGATTCGGCGAGTATGTTTCCGCTCTTTCCGCAGAACAAATCCGCCGCCGCCTCAAGCTCCAGAATCTGTTCCGTAAACCGATACGGTCTGAACGTAACCTCTTCCGTCGGTTTCAGTTTCGTAAAGTGGTTATACAGTTTTTCGTTCTTTCCGCACACGGGGATTACCGTCAGCGGCAGGTGCTCTTTTATGAGCGCCTCGCTGAGTTTTGCTATCTTTCCTATTCCGTAGCCGCCCTCGGCGAGCACTATCGTGAAGTTATCCTCGGGGATGCCGAGTTTTCTTCTCAGTTCTTTTTTGTCAATGCAGTAGTCAAACGCCTCGTTTCTTATGAGAAACGGGACCATCTTCATATTCTGCTTATTATACTGTTTTTTTCTCAGCGCCTTTAAGTAGCCGTAAGGCATGCTTATCATATTGAGGTCGCTGTGGTATTCAAAAAGCTCGTTTAACTGCGCGTCGGGGCAGTACATTACGGTGAGCGGTTTTTTCTTCATATGCTCGGCGTAATAATTGGTCGCCCAGTGCGTACTGAACACGACGTCGGGGGATATTTCCTCCATATGCTTCAACGCGGCTTTATATGCAAAGGGCGCAAACATCCGTACCGATACGAACGACGAAATTGCTGCGCCGAAAATCTCGGTCGAGATTGTTGCGGCGTGTCCGATCAGAGTGATTCTGTCAAACAGCCTCACCTGTCTTGAAATCATCTGTTCGTATTTTTTAAGATGCTTATCGCCTGTTTCGGTGTAAAAATTTGAGGAAATTACCTCGACTCTGTCTCCGTATTTTCTGCGGAAGGTCTGTTCTATCGACTTCATCGGCATAATATGACCGAATCCCGCTTCGACAAACGGAAACATCACTTTGAT
Source organism: Clostridia bacterium (assembly GCA_017959195.1). Classification (GTDB taxonomy): domain Bacteria; phylum Bacillota; class Clostridia; order Oscillospirales; family CAG-382; genus UMGS882. Next base: position 5,648 of record JAGDBE010000151.1, read on the forward strand.
TTTTCCCAATTGCTTACCTCTCCTTTATATCCGTACTGTCTGCATTTTCGCTGTCTTATTTACAAAACAACATCGGCATATCGGCAGGCTTTGCGCCGTATTTTTCCAATATGTAACCGCATTTTTTCAAATACGCGCAAAATTATTTTATCACTTTAAAACTGTTTTGTCAATTTTACATCTTCCCGGTTTACCATTTGAGGTTGCCGAAAATTCCCCTTACGAGCTGGCGTCCCACTTCCCTGCCTATCGAGCCGAAAGTGGTATTTATGGTCTTCTGCACCGTCGACGTGCGGCGGCTTGTCGTCTTCTTTTTGGTGGAGGATTTATACTTTTCCTCCTTCTTCTTTTCCTTTTCGAGTTTTTCTTCTTCCTTTTTCGCCTGCTCTGCCGCCTTTTCCTTTTCGGCGGTCAGTTTTTCGTAGGCGCTCTCTCTGTCGTAGGTATTGAGATATTTATTATAAAGCGGGCTTGCAAAGACCGTCTTTCTGACTTCTTCGTTTTCGGCGGCGTTCATGGAGCTTCTCGGAGGAAGGATTCCCGCCCTTTCGACCATCGACGGCACGCCCTTTTCATCGAGCACCGACACGAGCGCTTCGCCCACGGCGAGTTCCTGCAGCACTCTTTCGGTATCGAAGTTCGGGTTTGCTCTGAACGACCTTGCGGCGTATCTGAGCGCTTTCTGTTCGTTGGGGGTATAAGCTCTGAGCGCGTGCTGTACTCTGTTTCCTATCTGTCCGAGAACGCTTTCGGGTATATCCGACGGGTTTTGCGAGATAAACCAGACAGACACGCCTTTCGAGCGTATAAGGCGCACTATCTGTTCCACCTTTTCAAGAAGCGCTTTGGGCGCGTCGTTGAAGAGCAGGTGCGCTTCGTCGAAGAAGAACGCTATTTTCGGCTTATCGAGGTCTCCCGCTTCGGGAAGCATTTCATAAAGCTCGCTGAGCATCCAGAGAAGGAAGGTGCTGTAAAGAAGCGGGCGCTGGAAAAGCTGCTGGCATTCCAGCACGTTCATGACGCCGCGTCCGTTTTCATCCCAGTCGAACCAGTCGGAAAGTTCAAGCGCCGGCTCTCCGAAGAACACGTCGCCGCCCTCGTCTTCGAGCGAAAGAAGCGCTCTCTGAATCGTGCCGACGGTCTGCGCCGTTACGTTTCCGTATGTAAGTTTATATTCGCCTGCGTTATCACCGACATACTGCACCATCGCGCGCAGGTCTTTAAGGTCGAGCAGCAGAAGTCCGTTATCGTCGGCGATTCTGAATATTATTCTCATTACTCCGCTCTGCGTTTCGTTGAGTCCCATAAGTCTGCTCAAAAGGTCGGGCCCCATATCCGAAATCGTCGTGCGCACGGGGTGTCCGTTCTGCGCGTACACGTCGAAAAATCTTACGGGATACGATGTATATCCGAACGGTTCGGGAATACCCATATTATCTATCGAGCGGCGGATATGCTTATTTTCGGCGCCGGGCATACACATACCGGTAAGGTCGCCCTTTACGTCGGCAAGAAATACCGGCACGCCGAGGTCGGAAAACGATTCCGCGATTACTTTCAAGGTTACCGTCTTACCGGTTCCCGTCGCTCCCGCGATAAGTCCGTGGCGGTTTGCCATGGAGGGTTCGAGATAAACGCGGTTTTCTCCCGTTGCGAGCCATATTTTGCCTTCTTCTTTAACGTACATTACTATTTTCCGCCTTTCCTTGCCGTTTTATAAAAGTGCATACTTTCTTGTTTATATTATAACCGTTTACGGCTTATTTTTCAATACTTTTTTGTTTTTTCCGCAAAGTCCCTGTTTTCCCTTTATTCAGTGCGTATCTTTCTCTGAAATTCCCTTTTTCCGCGCCCGAAAAACTTTTATTTTTTGCTTATACTCAAAAAAACTTGATTTTTGCGCGGCATAAATATATAATATTATTAATAATATACGTTTCGGAGGAAAAAAATGAGAATTGTTGTAAAAGTCGGAACCTCGACGATAGCGTATCCGACGGGAAATATGAATATAAGGCACATGGAAAATCTCTGCAAGGTTCTAAGCGACATCAAGAACGCCGGAAACGAGGTTATTCTCGTCTCGTCGGGTGCTGTCGCCATGGGTATGGGAAAACTTTCCTTAAAAAACAGGCCCAAACTGCTCTCGCTCAAGCAGGCGGTTGCTTCCGTCGGCCAGTGCGAGCTCATGTACACCTATGACAAGCTTTTCTCGGAGCACAACCATACCGTTGCGCAGATTCTTCTCACCGCTGACGACGTAAACAACAAAGTGCGCTGCAAGAACTACACCAACACCATAAACAAGTTATTCGAACTCGGCGTGCTCCCGATTATCAACGAAAACGACACCGTCGCAACGAGCGAGCTTCTCATAGGCGACAACGACACGCTCGCCGCAACCGTTGCGAAAACCGTTAACGCCGACATACTCATTCTTCTTTCCGACATCGACGGTCTTTACACCGCCGACCCGTCAAAGAACAAAAAAGCAAAGCTCATAAAGGAAATAAAGGAAATCACGCCCGATATTGAAGCCCTTGCCGGCGGCTCCGGCTCAAAGGTGGGCACGGGCGGCATGGTTACCAAAATCAACGCCGCAAAGATAGTTAACGCCGCCGGCTGCGATATGATTATCGCAAACGGCAAAACGCCCGAGCTTCTCTACGACATCATAGAGGGAAAGAGTGTAGGCACAAGATTTTTGGGAGTAAAAAAATGACGACGAAAGAAATAATGGCGTGCGCAAAAGAATGCAAAGATTTTATCTGCAACGCGAGCGCCGAAAGCAAAAACAAGGCGCTTTCTGCCATGGCGTCTTCCATTGAAGCGCACAAAAACGAAATATTGCTTGCAAACGCAAAGGATATGGAAAACGCGCGCGGTAAAATAAGCGACGTCATGCTTGACAGGCTGAAACTCGACGAGAGCCGCATTTCCGGCATGGCCGAAGGCATCCGAAACGTTGCCTTACTTCCCGACCCCGTCGGTGAAGTAATTTCACGCACCGCAGGCAGCGGCGGTATGGAAATTGAAAAAGTATGCGTGCCCCTCGGGGTTATCGCGATAATATACGAGAGCCGTCCCAACGTTACGTCGGACGCCGCTGCGCTTTCACTGAAAAGCGGGAACGCCTGCGTTCTGCGGTGCGGAAAAGAAGCGCACGGCAGTGCGCTTGCAATCGTTTCGGCAATGAAAGAGGGACTTTCTTCCTGCGGCTTTCCCGAAAACTTAATAATGCTCGTGGAAGATATTTCAAGGGACAGCGCAAACGAGCTCATGCACGGCAATGGATATATAGATTTACTCATTCCGCGCGGCGGCGCGGGTTTAATTAAGGCGTGTCTTGAAAACGCCACCGTTCCCTGTATCGAGACGGGTACGGGAATATGCCATATTTACGTTGACGCATACGCCGACCCGGATATGGCGGTAAAAATCGTAAAGAACGCAAAGACGAGCAGACCGTCAGTATGCAACGCGGCGGAAGTATGCCTCGTTCACAAAGACGTTTGCTCCGAATTTCTGCCGAAGCTCGAAAAGGAGATCCCGAACGTGGAACTGCGCGCCGACGAAAACGCGATAAAATATTTATCGAATGCAAAACCCGCGTCGGAGACCGATTTTGACACGGAATTTCTCGACTACATACTCGCGGTAAAGGAAGTTGCATGCGTAGAAGATGCCGTTTCGCACATTCTTCTCCACTCGACCGGGCACAGCGAGGCGATAGTTACCGAAAACAAAGATGCCGCCGATTATTTCGTAAAGCACACCGACAGCGCGGCGGTTTACGTCAACGCGTCCACGAGATTCACCGACGGCGGAGAATTCGGACTCGGCTGCGAGATGGGAATTTCGACGCAGAAGCTTCACGCAAGAGGCCCCATGGGACTAAAAGAACTCACAACCTACAAATACGTCGTTTACGGAAACGGAAACGTAAGATAAAATAAAGACGGGAGAATTACTATGAAATACGAAGCCGGTTTTATTGGCGCAGGCAATATGGGCAGCGCGCTTCTGCGCGGTGTATCGAAAAAAGCGGACAAAATATGCGTTTACGACAAAAATAAGGAAGCCGCCCTTGCAACGGGAGCGGATTTTCTCGAAGTCGAAGATTTGGTAAAAAACAGCAAATACGTTTTTCTCGGCGTAAAGCCGAACGTTATTGAAGGCGTATGCAAAAGCATAAAAGACTTCCTTTCGGACGAAAACGTTATCGTTTCCATGGCGGCGGGGATAGATACAAAGTCCCTTAAATCGTGGCTCGAATTTGAAAACGTAATACGCATAATGCCCAACACTCCCGCGTCGGTCGGAGAGGGTATGATTCTCTACACGGGAAGCGCGTCTGACGAATTCACTTCCCTTATGAGCGAATGCGGAAAACTCGATTACATAGACGAAAAACTCATAGACGCGGCAGCGGCGCTTTCGGGCTGCGGTCCGGCGTTTGTGTATATGTTTATAGAAGCGCTTGCGGACGGAGCCGTAAGCTGCGGACTTCCCCG
>JAGDBE010000152.1 GCA_017959195.1 Clostridia bacterium
ACTCCGGCGGAAATACCACCGCAAATTATTAATGAGTTGTAAAAAAGCCGCGGCGACGCCGCGGCTTTTTTATGCATTTTTGCAATATTTTTACAAAATTTTATAACAATTTTATGCAAAAATTATGTAAATCACTTGACATTTGTTAACACGTATTATATAATAATTATATCAATAGATACAAAATAATGTTTTTTGAAATAAATTAACTTTCGCGTGTCTTGATTTTATATATATTTCTCATCTCATATATTTTTTGATATAGATTACAAAATTTATACGGTTATACATCTGCTCCGATGTAGCTGGGTTTTTATATTATAATTTTTCAAGACGCCTGTTTGTTGTTTATGTAATTACAAGGAGGTGTTTTTATTTTGGATCTGTTTATAGGTATAGCCATAGGTCTCTGCGCGGGAATCGCGATAACTTTGGTTATCGCCTCTCTCAAGAAGAAGTCGGACGCGGGTAAAATCAAGTCCGCCGGAGACGAAGCAAAACGCATTATCGACGAAGCTATTAAAAACGCCGAAACAAGAAAAAAAGAAGCTCTTCTCGAAGCAAAAGAAGAGATTTTAAAGAGCAAAAACGAAGCTGACAAAGAAATCAAGGAGCGCAGAAACGAAATCACCCGCCTTGAAAAATACGCTCAGCAAAAAGAAGAGTCCCTTGACAAGAAAATCGAAAGTTACGAGCGCAAGGAAGAAGTTCTCGCGCAGAAATCGCAGAAGCTGTCCGAGCGCGAAACGGAGCTGACCGAACTCATAGCTTCCGAGATAAAGAAACTTGAAGAAATTTCCGGCTTCACGTCGGATCAGGCAAAGGAATACATTCTCGAAAGAGTGCAGTCCGAAGTAAGACACGAAGCCGCTGTCAAAATAAACGAAATCGAACAGGAATTCAAGGAAGAAGCTGACAATAAGGCGAAGAACATCATCTCCCTTGCAATCCAGAGATGCGCTTCCGAATTCGTATGCGAAGCGACTGTTTCCGCGGTTGACCTGCCGAGCGACGAAATGAAGGGCCGCATAATAGGCCGTGAAGGAAGAAACATAAAGGCAATAGAAACCCTCACCGGCGTTGACCTCATAATCGACGATACGCCCGAAGCGATAACCGTTTCGAGTTTTGACCCCGTAAGGCGTGAAATCGCACGCCTGTCCCTTGAAAAACTCATTTCCGACGGACGCATCCACCCGGCGCGCATCGAGGAAATGGTTGAAAAGAGTAAGCGCGAGGTTGAACAGATTATCAAACAGTCTGGCGAACAGGCAACATTCGAGACGGGAATCCACGGCATAAATCCCGAACTTATAAAGATTCTCGGAAGACTGCGCTACCGCACGAGCTACGGCCAGAACGTCCTCGTTCATTCGATAGAGGTATCGCATATCGCCGGAATGATGGCAGCCGAAATCGGCGCCGACGTAATTCTTGCAAAGCGCGCAGGCCTGCTTCACGATATAGGAAAGGCGCTTGACCACGACATGGAGGGCTCGCATGTTCAGATAGGCGTAGACGTTGCGAAGAAATACCACGAAAATCCCGAGGTTATCCACGCGATAGAAGCGCACCACGGCGACGTTGAAGCAAGAACGCTTGTCGCAATGCTCGTTCAGGCGGCAGACGCAATCTCGGCGGCGCGTCCGGGCGCAAGACGCGAAAATCTCGAAACTTACATCAAACGTCTGCAGAAGCTTGAAGAAATCGCGACCGGCTTTGACGGCGTTGATAACTGCTTTGCAATTCAGGCCGGCAGAGAGATAAGAATTATGGTCAAACCCGAAAAGATAAGCGACGACGATATGACGTTCTTGGCAAGAGATATTGCAAAACGCATAGAAGACGAACTCGAATATCCGGGACAGATAAAGGTTCTTTTGATTCGGGAAAACCGCCAGATAGACTACGCAAAATAATAAAAATAAAAGGAAAAGCCGAAGCTTTGCGCTTCGGCTTTTTTATTTATTATTTTTTTCGGAACTGCATATAATAAATCAGTCGAGAATTCTTATTTTAACGGTTTCGGCACCCAAAAGCGCGATTTTTTCTTCCGCGTCGGACTGCTTCATTTTTCCGGTGAAGAATGCCGTGCCGTCCCCCGCCTTTTCGGTCTTAACGTCTCCGAAAACTGTTTTTACAACGCTTTCGCCGGCTTTGGTCCTTACGTAGAAATCGGTAACGTTGTTGGAGATGTCGCCTAAGAAATCCGCTTCCTCGTTCTTCCAGCCGATAGTCTTGCGGCAGTCTCTTATAACGTCGAGCACGTCAGCCATAACGGCGCTTGCCGTCGGAAGACTTCCCGCTCCCCTGCCGCAGAACAGCACGTCGCCCACGACGTTGCCTTCCACCTGAATTCCGTTGTATACGTCGTTTACGCCGGCAATTTCATTTTCCTCGCTTACGAAGAAAGGCGCCGTCAGCACGTAAACCTTGCCGTCGGATTCCTTTTTGGACATTCCGAGAAGCTTTACCGCATAACCGTGATTTCTTGCAAAGAGAATGTCGTCGTACGTGATGTGCGTGATTCCCTCGCACTGTATCTTTTCGGGATAAACGTGTTTTCCGAATGCGAGCGACGTGAGGATGCTTATCTTTCTGCACGTGTCCATGCCCTCAACGTCGGCAGAGGGGTTGCGTTCAGCGTATCCGAGCGCCTGCGCTTCGCAGAGAGCCGTCTCGAAATCAGTCTTTTCCTTTTCCATTTTGGTAAGTATGTAATTGCAGGTTCCGTTGAGTATGCCTGCTATGCGGTCGATTTTGTTTGCGGCAAGACACTGCCACATGGGTCTTATAATCGGAATTCCGCCGCCGACGCTCGCTTCGAACAGATATCCTATATTGTTGCTTCTTGCGATCGAAAGCAGTTCGGCTCCGCACGCCGCAACGACCTCCTTGTTGGAGGTTACGACGCTTTTACCGGCTAAAAGCGCTTTTTTGCTGAAATCGTAAGCGGGATGCAGTCCGCCCATGGTTTCAACTACCAGAAATACGTCGTCGTCGTTCAGAATAATATCTATATCGTTAACAACGCGGTTTCCGAGCGGATGATCGGGAAACTCTCTCTTGTCGAGAATGTATTTTATATTCAGTTCTTCGCCGTCAAGGCGCGAAGCGAGCTCTTTCGAGTTTCTGAAAATAACTTCGGCAACGCCCGAGCCGACTACTCCGAAACCGAGGATTGCGATATTTATCATAAATAACCTTCCCATTCAAAAACAATTTTTAATATTATATCATATATCGGTTTCTTTGTAAAGTATTTTTAACCCATTCGGCACAATTTTCGGAGGAACAATGAACTATTTTGAAGACAGATATAAAAAATACGTTTGGTTTGCGCTTGCTTCCCTTCTTTTCGCGGCGCTCGCGTACGTTTTTTTCAGATACCTGCTTTGCTGTTTTCTGCCTTTTCTGACCGCGTTTACGGTGTCGGCGTTTCTGCAGAAGCCGATAAATAAAATAGTATCAAAAACCCGCCTTTCGCGGGCCTTTGTCGTCGTTCTTGCGATAATAATCATCTTTTCGGCGCTTTCCGAGGCGCTTTATCTTCTTTCCGGCAAGGTGCTTTCCGAACTTTCGGGACTGTCGGACTACTTCAACGCCGAAAATCTCGAAAGCGTGAAAGACACGATTTACTCAACGCTTGAAAACTTACTTTCCTTCCTGCCCGAAAGTATTATAAAACCGCTTTTTTCGGAGATACGCGGTTTTCTGCAGAGCATTGACTCGGTTTTCGCCTTCGTCTCGTCAAAAATTCTGCCGCTTGCCGCCAAAACGGCGTTCGACGTTCTTAAAATGCTGCCGCAGATTCTGCTTTTCCTCGGAATAACGGTTGTTTCAACCTTTTATTTCACCTACGACTACGACGTCATAGTGTCTTTTCTTAAAAAGCAGATGAACGAGAAAATGCTTTTCTTTTCAAAAGACCTGAAAACGCAGTTTTTCTCGACTGTCGGCAGCGTACTGCGCGCATACGGAATAATCTTTTTCATGACGTTTACCGAGCTTCTTATCGGCCTTTCGCTTATCGGGGAAGAATATTCGACGGTAATCTCGCTCATCACGGCGTTCGTCGATTTTCTGCCGGTTTTCGGCACGGGAACCGTGCTTATTCCGTGGAGCATATTCCTTTTTCTCGTCGGCAATACAAAAAAAGCATTGTGTATCGCCGCGCTTTATGTTATAATTACGGTAGTACGTCAGGCGGCAGAGCCTAAAATCATAGGCGACGCCGTGGGAATACACCCCGTCGTAAACCTTATATCAATGTATACGGGACTGAAGCTTGCCGGCACGTTCGGACTCGTCTTTTTCCCGTTTGCAGTAATTATAATCAAGAACCTGAACGAAAACGGCAGCATACACTTGTATAAAAACCCCGGTGAAACGCGTAACGCCTTCAAAAAAGGAGAAAAGAATGATTTCCGCTTCGGAACTGATAAGAGACAATGAACAAAGATACGAATCGGCAGTAAAAGACGCTGCCGGGAGAATTCTTGCACGCAAAAATATAAAACTCGTTCTAATTTCGGGTCCCAGCTGCTCAGGAAAGACGACTACCACGTCAAAACTGAAGGACTTCCTCGAAGAAGGCGGTAAAAACACGCATATGCTCTCAATAGACGACTTTTTCAAGAACCCGAATGATATGGAATTTGACGAATACGGGAACAGGGACTACGAGTCGATAGACAGTATAGACTTAAACGAACTTCATAAGGTGCTTTCAAAACTCGTTTCGGGCAAAAAGACCCGCTCCCCCGTTTTTGATTTCGTGCTCGCCGAAAGAAGCAAAAAATATAACGTCTTAAAGCTCGGAAAAAACGATATTGCGATAATCGAGGGACTGCACGCGCTGAATCCGAAGATTCTGAACGGCTTTGTCCTTCCCGAAAACATATTCAGACTTTTTCTCGACTGCCATACAGAACAGAAAAGCGATATGCGCTATACGCGCCTTATGCGCAGACTCGTGCGCGACTACAATTACAGAAACACAAACGCCGAAAGCACTTTTGCACGCTGGAAAAGCGTTCTCGGCGGCGAGCAGAAGTACGTATACCCATTCGTCTCAAATGCCGACGGCGAGATAAATACGTATTTTGAATACGAAAAATACGTTTTCAAGGACGATTTACTTAAAATTCTTTCGGAAGTCAAGGAGGACAGCGAATATTACGAAAACGCGAAAAGCATTTCCGACTTTCTCCAAAACCTCGACTCGATAGGCAAAGACCTCGTTCCCGAAAATTCGCTGCTCAAAGAATTCATATAAAAATACGGCTTTTCAGCCGTATTTTTTATTGCAGGCTTTCCCTTATTTTCGCTATCGCCTTGGATTCCAGCCGCGAGACGTACGACCTTGATATGCCGAGCTTGC
>JAGDBE010000153.1 GCA_017959195.1 Clostridia bacterium
AATCATTTTTCAGATATAGAAAAAAAGCGTCAAGCCGTACGGCTTGACGCTTTTTATTGTTCAAAATAAGGATCGAATCACGCTTTGTTGAATTTTTCTTTCGGTTGTTTGCAACGTGGGCACTTCCAGTCGTCGGGAAGGTCTTCAAACGCGACGCCGTCGTGTTCGGCAGGATCGTAAACGTAGCCGCAGACCGAGCAGACGTATTTTCCGGTTGCTTTTTTTGCGCTGAAATCGACTTCCGCGAAAACGGTCGGGACGGGATTGTCAAGAGCAATCACGCGCTTTGCCTCAAGATTTTCGTAACCCTGCGGCGTATGCGTTCCGCAGTAAACCGTCGGGTGATTGCGAACAAAGTCACGGACGCGGTCAATGGTCTCGCGCGCCGCGGGAAGATCATCGAACACGACGGAGAGCTTGTTTTCATACAGCGCCTCGTCCATATATGTGATGTCTCCGTAGAGCATATAGAACAAACCGTCGTCCTCCACAATTACGATGCTGTTTCCGTTCGTGTGACCTTTGGCTTTTATGAAATAAATTCCGTCGGCTATCTTCTGACTTTCCGGAAAGTTGTAATACGCACCGTCAGTGAATTTGACCGGCACGATATTATCAAGCCCTTGAAGCTCGTCGGCATATATTTCCTCCGCGCCGACGTAAATCTTCGCGTTCGGGAAGGATCTGAGTTCTCCGGAATGGTCGGCATGTTTGTGCGTCAAAAGAATTTTTGTGACCTGCTCCGGCTTGTATCCGAGCGCGGCGAACGCGTCCATGTAACTGCAGATATCTTTTCCCGTATAGACAAGCGTGTTTTCGTCCGGCACTTCTTCGGGCGCTCCTGCAGGAAGTCCCGTGTCAACAAGGATAACCTCGTCGCCGGTGTCGATAAGATAATTCTGCAAACTGCCGCGATAGCGTATATTCTTATCGAATTTTTCGACGCCTTCCTCGCCGCCAAAGATAAAGGGTTGAGTGTAGAACCCGTCTTTTCTGAATTTTACTGCTTTGATTTTCATGTTGATATCTCCGATTTTTCACATTTTAACCGTAAAACACAATTTGCAAAAAGCCGCCGCGGTTTAGCCAAGCGCCTTTTCAACCGCGCGTCTGACCTCTTGCATATCGGTCGTCGGCTCAAACCGCGCGATCACATTGCCCTCGCGGTCGATGAGGAATTTTGTAAAATTCCATTTGATATACGCCTTGTCGCCGAACTTTTTGTTATTCGCGTCGGTCACCTTTTTGAGGAAAGCGTTTTTCAGACCCTTGCCGAATCCCTCAAAAGGTTTTTCGGTTGCGAGATAGGCGAACAGAGGGGCCGCATTCTCCCCGTTGACGTCGATCTTTGCAAACTGCGGGAACTCGGTCCCGAATTTCAAGGTGCAGAATTCATGGATCTCGTCTTCCGACCCGGGCGCCTCATTTGCAAACTGATTGCAGGGAAAATCGAGGATCTCAAAGCCCTTGTCTCTCAAGTCTTTGTACATTGCCTCGAGCGGATCGTAGTGCGGCGTGAATCCGCAGCCGGTGGCCGTATTGACGATGAGGAGCACTTTTCCTTTGTACTCCGAAAGGGCTACGCTGTTTCCTTTTCTGTCTTTTACCGTAAACTCATAGACTGTTGGCATTTTATTTTCCTCCTTGTATTGGGTTTTCTTGCGATGATTTTGAGTGCTTCAGGAACACTCCGATTAGGATCATATAGCAAACCGTTTTCGGCAACATAAGCATTCCGAGGATCGGCAGAAGTGGCGCCGCGACCGCGACCGGAATATAGAAGAGAAACGACAGCGTGACGAGCAGCCAAACAAAACCGAACGTGCGAATTTCTTTTCTGTTTTTGAAGAAAAGGTACACGATAACCGCGCCGAGCGCGACAAACGGTACGTTGCGAACTATTCCCCATACCACAGAGCTTTCGTTTTCGAGCCAACCGTTCTGAGGCAGAAGGCAGAGAATTACACGTATCGCGGAGAGGGCGTAAACGGCAATGCTGAAGCCTTTATTCTCGCGTTCTCCGTAAGAAACGAGCCACAGTCGATACAGAAGCAGATAGAAAACCGTCATTGTGATGGACGTCACGAATTTTCCGATACCGAGCCATACCGTAAAATCGGCGTCGATAAAGTAATTCAGCACCCTCGGAATAAGGTGAAAAGCGTCGCCGCAGCCGAGGATAAGCGTTGCAAAACCCATTAGCTTCCCGATTTTGTCTTTGCGTCTGCAAAGAATGAATATTCCTGCGCAGAAGGCGAAAAGCAGATAAATTATATCAAAGGCACTTTCTCCGTATTTCATTGGCTTTTTCCTCTGTTTTTCAAATCATCGATTTGGCAAATTCCTTTGCCTTTGCAAAGTCCTCGTCGGACGGTAAACCTTTGTTTATAAATATCCATGATGCGGCGCAATGGAACTCTTTTTCGCTGAGTTTTATGCCGAGTTTGTCGGTTTCTTTCTTGACCGCTTTCCAAGTTGAAGCTCCCGACGCGGAGGTGTTCATATTGACGACCTCGCCGATGTTGTCCTTGTTTCTTTCGAGAAACTCTTTGACCTCTTTGTCAATATTCGCGGCGTACATAGCGTTTATCAAAAACAGTCTGTCAACCTTTTCGGGAAGATCGACCATAACATCGATAGCTTCCTCTCCAACGGCGGCCGATACGGCGTCGGCAAGCTTTTTCGTGTTGCCTTTTTTCGATTTTGTAAAAAATCTAATAGCGATATTCATTGTTCTTTCTCCTTTTCTTTTTCTTCATTAAGTATTTTGTAAAGTACGCGATACAGTTCCGACGTTTCGTCGGACGTTAGATTAAATTCCCGGGAAATACATTCCGGAACGCACAGCGCTTGATCCCGAAGTTTTGCTCCTTCGTCTGTCAGCGTGATAACGAGATTGCGCTCGTCGTTTTGGTCTTTCGATTTTCTGATGTACCCTTTATTTTCCAGTTTTTTTAAGAGAGGAGTCAACGTATTGGATTTCAAGCACAGAGTTTCGCAGAGAAACCTCTCGTTGACTTGTTTTTCCTCCCAAAGTACCATCATAACGATGTACTGGGTGTAGGTCAGGTCGAGTTTATCAAGTAATGGCTTGTATTTTCTTGTGATCAGATTTGAAACCGCATACAGCGGAAAGCAAAGCTGATTTTTTAATCTGAGAGAAGCATATTTATCGTTCATTAATAGTTCACCTCAAAATTATTATACGTTAGATTTTTCTGACAATATTATATCGCACGCGATATAATTTGTCAAGAGAATTTTTCGTCGTAAAAAACCATAAAAAACCAAAAAACTCAAATCTTACAGAATAACATCAATGTAAAAAATCGGCAAGCAAAATGCTTACCGATTTTTATCTGGCGTGCAACATATCTGAAATTCTCTATATATAGAATTGGAAACTCTTTTATTCTGCATAATGCTTGCAAACGAGTAAAAAGAGAATTATAATTTGCAACAAGTGGTTCTGTAAGCCTGATACACAAACGGTCAAGAGAGTCATAAAGACGAATGTATTTATCACGCAAAGATAATTCAGAATCGAGTATTTCAAGAATTTCAGAGTACATATAAATAAATACAGCATTCGTTATTATTAATTTGCTCCAACTTTTGGCAGGAACTAAAGGGCCAGGCGAAGACCAAGGCTGTAGTTGCGGAAGTCAGGAGTGTAGCAGCGGCGATAAGATACTCGGCAGGCCCTGGCGTAGTTGTGCCAGCAACCACCACGATCAAC
>JAGDBE010000154.1 GCA_017959195.1 Clostridia bacterium
ACTACAACTTCCCCGAATGTCAGAAAATCAGCGATGGCATATACTTTATCAAGGCAAAAGGTCACACAAACGGTAACAGCATAGTGATCGTTGAACTTGATGGTCTTTTCTATATGATTCACGGCGATATTACTTATGTAGACGAAGCGCTTTATGAAAACAAACTCTCGGTTGTGTTTGAGGACCTCAGCGCAGCTCGCGAAACGCTTGACCGCGTACGCGATTTCGTTCGCAATCATCCGACGGTTTACTGTGGAACGCATACGCCGCAGGGATATGAGAATCTGGAGGCAAACCGCGTAATCGATCTTGATAATCCGGTTCCCACCGTTCTTGCTGAGGTTGATTTCAGCGAACAAAAAGCAAGCGGCAAATACGTTTGCTCGGTCTGCGGATACGTTTACGATCCCGCCGAAAACGGCGGTATTGCCTTCGAGGACCTGCCGGACGACTGGAAGTGCCCGCGCTGCGGAAAACCGAAGGATAAATTCAACAAAGCGTAATTAAATAAAAGTAACCGGGACGCCGCATGCGGCGTCCCGATCTTTTTTTGTTATTCTTTTTCTTCCGGAGAAGTTCCCGCGTTCTTTGCGTCAATGAGCCCTTCCGAAGCGAGATACGACACGACGGAAGCGACGATTGCCGTCGTTCCTTCGGCGGTGTTTCCGCAGGAAATCATGTAAATTCCCGCGGTAAATCCCGCAAGAAGCGCGAGAAACTTTCTGCTGGTGAATTTTTTTAAGTATTTTTTCATGTTTTCTCCTTGATTTTTTATTTATTTGAAAATTCGCTTTTGCGTTCAAGACTGTCTATCCTGCGAAATGCCGATTTTATCTTTTCGTCGCAGACGCCCGTCTTTTCTTCAAGAGCGTAGGTTCTTTCAATGAGGCAGTTGTGCTTTTCGACCTTCATCTCGAGCTGCTTTAATCTGTATTCGGTGAGCTTTCCCGATACGATTATTCCGCAGAGCGAGCCCGCCGCGCTGCCGGCAAGTCCGATGAGGGCGACGATTATTTCACTCAAAATTTTTTCTCCTCTCCTTTGCTGTTTGATATACTGATTATAGCACAAATGTTCGATTTTTTCAATGCAGGAAATGTAAAATGAATATTCACAACTTTAAGCTCTTTTCGGGAAAAAAGGGAGAAAAGAGGGAATACGGGCGGAAAAAGGGGAGCTTTGTCTTAAAAAACTTTGGTATTCGGGATATAATATTCTTGCTTTTTTGGTAATGAAGATATATAATATACTATGTATAGGTATTTATATAATAAAGGACTTTTAAACTGAAAGGACAAGGGCAAAATGACAAAAATAGACGTATTTTCGGGTTTTTTGGGCGCAGGCAAGACGACGCTCATAAAGAAACTCATTTCGGAAGCGTATAAGGGCGAAAAGCTCGTGCTTATAGAAAACGAATTCGGCGAAACCGGCATCGACGGCGGATTTTTAAAGGAGTCGGGCATACAGATAAACGAGATGAACTCGGGCTGTATCTGCTGCAGCCTTGTCGGCGACTTCAAAAAAGCGCTTTCCGAGGTGCTTGAACAGTTCAAACCCGACAGAATACTTATCGAGCCGTCGGGCGTCGGCAAACTCAGCGACGTAATAAAGGCGGTAATGGGCGCCGAGAACGGAAAATCCGCTCTGAACGCGGCGGTAGCCGTCGTTGACGCGAATAAGTGCAAGATGTATATGAAAAACTTCGGCGAATTTTTCTCCGACCAGGTCGAATTTGCTAAAACCATAGTTTTGAGCAGAACGTCCGATATTTCCGAGG
>JAGDBE010000155.1 GCA_017959195.1 Clostridia bacterium
CGACGTCGCAATTCCCGGAAGCGCATATACGCCGTTTGTTTCGGTAAGCGACGAAGCGAAAAACAACAGCGTAACGCTCATCGCACCCACAAAGTGCTTCAATATCGCGGGAATAAAGACCTCCGCCGTCGTCGTGCCGAATAAGGCGCTTTTCGATAAGGTAAAAAGAGGACTGAACACCGACGAATGTGCGGAGCCCAATACCTTTGCGGTCGACGCCGCCGTTGCGGCGTTCGATAAATGCGAGGACTGGCTCGAAGAGTTCAACGCATACGTCGGCGAAAATAAAAATATCGTTTATGATTACCTCAAAAAGAACATTCCGTGCATAAAACCGGTAAAATCCGAGGGTACCTACCTCGTCTGGCTCGACTGCAGGGAACTCGGTGCCGACGCGGAAACGTTCTGCACGTTCCTTCGCGAAAAGACGGGACTGTACGTTGTCGCGGGCGGCGTTTACGGTAAGGGCGGAGAATATTTTCTGCGTATGAACCTTGCCTGCCCGAAATCGCTTGTTTACGACGGACTCGAGAGACTGAAAAACGGTGTTGCGGAATTTCAAAAAAATAAATAAGAAAAAAGCGCGGTTTTTACCGCGCTTTTTTGAATATAAAACCGCGTTTTGCGCATAATATTTTTGAAAGGAATGAAATATTATGTTCAAACACGAAAAACAGCTTTTTCACCCGGTGTCGGTGGAGCGCCCCAATCCGCAGTACGCGGCGCTGCTGCACGAACAGATAGGCGGCGCGAACGGAGAACTCAAGGCGGCGCTTCAGTATATGGCACAGAGCTTCAGAATCAAGGACCCCGAAATAAAGGACCTGTTCTTGGATATAGCGGCAGAGGAGCTCGGACATCTGGAAATGGTGTCAACCCTTGTAAATCTGCTCAACGGCCATGAGGTTGACGCAAGCGCAGTGCCTGCCGGCGAAATTCAGACGCACGTCGTTTTAGGACTGAATCCGGGGCTTATAAACGCGTCGGGATATTCCTGGACGGGCGATTACGTCAGCGTAACGGGAGACCTGTGCGCAGACCTGCTCTCGAATATTGCGTCGGAGCAGAGGGCAAAGGTGGTTTACGAATACCTTTACAGACAGATTGAGGACAAAAAGGTAAGAGAAGCCATAGATTTTCTTCTTAACAGGGAGGAAGCGCATAACGCCATGTTCCGAGAAGCCTTCAATAAGGTTCAGGACACGGGCTCAAACAGAGATTTCGGAACGACCAAGGCTGCAAAAATGTATTTCAGCATGTCCGAGCCGTCGCCTGCCGACAGCCCTTACCCCGATATCAAGGTTTCACCGCCGTCTTTCAAATAAAATCAAAAACAGAGGACGCGTCCTCTGTTTTTTTGTGCTTGAAATAAGACTCTCGTTATGATATAATTTGAAAAAACAGACGTAAAGTGAGAAAAAAGATGGAAATAAGAAAAGCACGAAAAGAAGATGTTGAAAAAATAATGCATATTTACGACGTCGCGCGCGAATTTATGAGAAGCATCGGAAATGCATCTCAGTGGATAAACGGATATCCGCAAAGGGAGCTTGTCGAACACGATATTGAAAAGGGAGAACTTTTCGTGTGCGAAACGGACGAAATTCACGCGGTTTTCGCATTTATCCTCGGTGAAGACAAGACCTATAATTACATAGAAAACGGAAAATGGTCGTCCGATACACCCTACGGCGCAATTCACAGAGTCGCGTCGGACGGAAAAATCAAAGGAGTTATCGGAGAAGTCGCCGCGTTTTGCGGAAAAACCGTAAACCATCTGAGGATAGATACCCATAAAGATAATAAGGTCATGCGGCACGTCCTCGAAAAAAACGGATTTCGTGAATGCGGAATTATCTACATCGAAGACGGCAGCCCGAGAATAGCATTTGAAAAGATATAAACAAAGCCGCCCGATTTTTCGGGCGGAATTTATTGTTTGTAAAAAGAAAACCACGCGATAGTCGCGTGGTTGAAAAGAGGTTAACCGGTGAAAGATACCTCCGATTGGGATATAATAAACTGACCTGTCAGTCAGAAAAAG
>JAGDBE010000015.1 GCA_017959195.1 Clostridia bacterium
AAGGCGAATCCGACGAACTTCTTACTCATGCACGCTATGGGTCCCAACGTTGCGGGAGTAATCGGCTCTGCCGTTGCGGCGGGCGTGTTCCTCGCACTGTTTGCAAGATAGTATATTATCATTCGAGAAAGGATAAATTTTATGTCGCAGTTAAAAATTATGGAGACTGTGCTCAGAGATTCGCACCAGTCCCTCATTGCAACGCGTATGTCCACGGAAGATATGCTTCCGATACTCGACTCTCTTAACGAGGTCGGCTATTATTCAATGGAAGTTTGGGGCGGCGCGACCTTTGACGCGTGTTTGAGATTCTTGAACGAGGATCCGTGGGAGCGCCTCAGAGTAATAAGAAAGCATATTACGAACTCAAAACTTCAGATGCTTTTCAGAGGACAGAATATTCTGGGATACCGCCATTACGCGGACGACGTGGTCGAATATTTCGTGCAGAAGTCTATTGCAAACGGTATAGATATAATAAGAATTTTCGACGCGCTGAACGACCCGAGAAACCTTAAAACCGCAATTAATGCGACAAAAAAAGAGGGCGGCCACGTTCAGGCGGCAATGAGTTATACGACAGGCCCCATATATACGACCGAATATTTTTCAAAATATGCAAAACAGCTTGAAGAAATGGGCGCTGACTCAATCTGCATAAAGGATATGGCGGGACTTTTAAAGCCGTACGCCGCATACGAACTCGTAAAGGCGCTCAAAGAGACGGTAAAGGTGCCGATTCAGCTCCATACACACTACACTTCGGGACTTGCTTCAATGACGCTGCTCAAAGCGGTTGAAGCGGGCGTGGATATTATAGACACCGCGATTTCTCCGCTTGCCATGGGAACTTCTCAGCCGCCGACGGAGGCGATGGTCGCTACTTTTGCGGGCACGCCGTACGATACGGGACTTTCGCTTGAAAAAATCGATAAGCCGTCGAGAATGTTCGACGCGCTGAGAACAAAATACTTAAAAGAAGGACTTCTTGACCCGAAAGTGTTGAAGGTCGACGTAAACGCGCTCATATACCAGGTTCCCGGAGGAATGCTCTCAAACCTTGTTTCACAGCTTAAAAACGCAAATAAGTCGGATAAACTCGAAGAAGTGCTTGAAGAGGTGCCGAGAGTGCGCGCCGACGTTGGTTATCCGCCTCTGGTTACGCCGTCGTCGCAGATTGTCGGCACACAGGCGGTAATGAACGTTATATCGGGCGAAAGATATAAGACGGTAACGAAGGAATTCAAGGGCCTTGTAAAAGGCGAATACGGAAAGACGCCCGTACCGATATCCGACGAGATAAGAAAGAAGATTATAGGCGACGAAAAGCCGATAACGTGCAGACCCGCCGATAATATAAAGCCGGAGCTCGAAAAGCTCAAAGGCGAGATAGCGCAGTATATCGAGCAGGACGAAGACGTGCTTTCCTACGCGCTTTTCGGACAGGTTGCCGTTAACTTTTTCGAAAAGAGAAAAGCGGATAAGTATAAACTTGCTTCCAATACCGATTACGAAAATAAAATAACGTCAGTATAAAAATTTGTCCCGGTGAAAACCGGGACAAATTTAAAATAGAAACTTTCTTTTTTCTTTTTCGGGGGCAATCTGCTGAATGCAGCAGGCATCGACGAAAATGATTTCGTCTCCGATTTTTCGGATGTTGTCCCAGAAAATGCAGACTTCTTTGCTCTTGTTCTGGAAAAGCCCGCCGCATTCCCGTACAGTTACGGAAATGATTTTCCCGCAGTCCGCGTCTATGAGAATGTCGCTTATATATCCGAGCTTTTTGCAGTCGTTTACGTTTATGACCTCTTTGTTTTGCAGTTCAGAATAAAGTATCTGCATATTTTCACCCCTCAAAATATTTATTGACTTCGGAGGAACATTATGAAGCCGAATGAAAGCCTTTTTTCGCAGCCCGATAATAAAATACCCGTTTTTGTGCTGCTTGTGTCGGTTTATGACGACGCCGGCAAGGAAAAAGAGTGCTTAAAATCTCTTGATGAGCTCAAAAAACTTGCCGAAACGTCAATAGACGACGATGGACATTATTCCGTGTTTTTCTGCCTTACCCAGTGCAGAAAATCGCCCGATACCGCAACTTTCATAGGCAGAGGAAAGGCGGATGAAGCGAAAAAACTTTGCTCCGGCAACAATATTTCGCTCGTCATAGCCGACGGCGAAATGAGTCCGTCGCAGATTAAAAATCTTGAAGACGCGCTTAATACGGAAGACTCGGAAATAAAAGTAATCGACAGGACCATGCTCATACTCGACATTTTCGCAAAGCACGCAGTAACGGGCGAGGGTAAAATCCAGGTCGAGATAGCGCAGCTGAAATATACGGCTCCGAGACTAACAGGACGGGGAATAAACCTTTCAAGACAGGGCGGAACGAGCGGAAGCATAGGCGCAAGAGGCCCGGGAGAGACAAAACTTGAAACCGATAAAAGACATATACAGAGGAGAATCCTCTCCCTTAAAAACGAACTTGCCGAACTTGAAAAGGAAAGGGCGGTAAAACGAGCCAAAAGACAGAAATCGGGAATTCCGACGGTTGCTATAACCGGCTACACCAACGCAGGAAAATCTACGCTTTTGAATTACCTCACGAACGCGGGCATTCTTGCCGAGGACAAGCTTTTCGCAACGCTCGATACGACAGTGAGAAGACTCACGCTCCCGTCGTCGAGGGAGATACTGCTTACAGATACGGTAGGTTTTATAAACAACCTGCCGCACGGACTTGTTGAAGCATTCAAATCAACACTTGACGAAGTAGTATATGCCGACGTTCTGCTTATTGTTATAGATATTTCCGATGAAGACGCAAAACTGAAGCTTGAAGTAACCGAAAAAACGCTTGAAGAACTCGGCGCTTCGGGCAAACCGACCGTTTACGCGTTCAATAAATCGGACCTTGTCGGTTTTGAAGATACAAATACTTTTCCGTCCGACGTTTACGGCGTGAGTATATCGGCAGAGACGGGAAAAGGCGTCGATAAACTGCTTGAAATACTGGATATGGTGCTGTCCGCGTCAAAAAAGAGGATAAAACTGCTCATACCTTTCGGAGACTCGTCGGCGGTCAACTATCTTTACAGAAATGCCGTCGTGGAAAGCGCGGAATATACCGAAAACGGAACGCTCGTTACCGCGCTCGTTTCCGATAAAGAAATCGGCGCTTGTAAAAAATATATAATTTAATTATAAATATAAAAAGTGTTTTCGACTTTTTTTGCGTATATTATTATAGTATGAAAAAAGGGGCAGTGTTATGACAGAGATAATGAAAAATTATTACGGCTTTGAGAGGTCGTTTTTATCGCCGTTCGCAACGCTTTCAAGCGCCACAAAGGGAAGAATGAAGCTTGAAAACATAGACGAGCACGATATAAGAACCCCGTTTATGAGGGACAGAGACAGAATCATTCACTCAAAATCGTTCAGACGGCTTATGCATAAAACGCAGTGCTTCCTCTCGCCGGAGGGCGACCATTACAGAACGCGCCTTACGCATACTCTCGAAGTGTCGCAGATAGCAAGAACCGTTGCAAGGTCATTATGTCTCAACGAGGACCTGACGGAAGCGGCATCTCTCGGACACGACCTCGGACATACCCCTTTCGGACACGCGGGCGAAAGAGTACTCAACGAACTCTGCCCGGGCGGATTCAAGCATAACGAACAGAGCCTTCGTGTTGTAGACTTGCTTGAGCACGACGGAAACGGACTTAACCTCACCTATGAGGTGAGAAACGCGATAGTCTGCCATACCGGCGCCGTGGAAGCCGATACCAACGAGGGCAAAATAATTAAATTTGCGGACCAGATAGCGTATATAAACCATGACATAGACGACGCGATAAGGGCGGGAATCCTCACAAACGAAGATATTCCGCAGTATCTGAAAGACGTTCTCGGCGAAACGCACGGCGAACGCATAGATACCATGGTAAAAGCGCTGATATATAAGACAAAAGAGAATTTCGCAAACGGAATTTCAAAACTTGAAATGTATTCCGAAATAAGCGAAGCGACAAATAAATTAAGGGAGTTTATGTTTGATAACGTGTACTTTAATCCCGTCGCAAAGAGCGAGGAGGTTAAAGCCGCCGAAATGCTGAATAAGCTTTACGAATATTACAGAGCAAACATAGATAAAATTCCTGAAGAGTACAGAAAAAACATAGGAGAGAACTGTTCGGACGACAGGGCTGTGTGCGACTATATCGCATGCATGAGCGACAGATACGCCGTTTTGACTTTTGAAAACCTGTTCATACCGAAAAACTGGAACAAATAAAGGAGTGATATAATGCCGTTTCCAAGCAGTTTTATTGCGGAATTGAAAAGCAGAAACCCCATTGAAACGGTCATATCCAGATACGTCGATTTGAAGCGCGCGGGCAGTAATCTCGTGGGACTATGCCCGTTCCATTCCGAACGCACTCCGTCGTTTACCGTGTTCAGTGATAATTTCCATTGTTTCGGCTGTTCGGCGGGCGGAGACGTTATAACCTTTATAATGAAAATCGAAAACCTCGAATACAGGGACGCAATACAGTTTCTCGCCGATAAATGCGGAATGGCAGTCCCCGCGCAGGATTATAAGGACTACGGAAAACCGAAAAGCGCACTGACAAGGGAAAAATGCTTTGAGATGAATAAAATCGCGGCGCGCGTTTTTTACAGCAACCTCAATTCACCGGATGGAGAGCCGGCGCGGAGATACCTCGACGAAAGAAAAATCAGTCCCGCCACGAGAATTCATTTCGGCCTCGGATATGCGCTCAATTCATTTGACCATCTTACGGATATACTTATATCAAAGGGCTTTACGCCGCAGGAAATCAACGAAAACTTCCTTTGCGGCATTTCAAAGAAGAACGGAAAGCCGTTCGATATGTTCCGGAACAGAATAATTTTTCCGATAATCGACGTGAGCGGAAATATCGTGGCTTTCGGAGGCAGAGTGCTTGACGACTCAAAACCCAAATACCTGAACTCCTCCGATACCGTCGTTTTCAAAAAAAGCAGAAACCTGTTTGCGCTGAATTTTGCAAAAAACGTAATTACAGGCGATAAGCCCGACGAAAAGAATTTGACGAAATCGTATGCTAAACCTGGCGAAATGATTTTGTGCGAAGGGTATATGGACGTAATTTCAATGCACCAGGCGGGCTTCGGAAACGCAGTCGCAACGCTGGGTACTGCGATTACGTCGGAGCACGCGAGAATAATTTCCCGATTTGCCAAAACCGTCTATCTTGCGTATGATTCCGACGACGCGGGGCAGGCGGCGACCAAAAGGGCGATACGCATGCTGACGGAAGTCGGGATAGATGCGAAGGTAATAAAGATAAGCGGAGCAAAGGACCCGGACGAATACATAAAGAAATTCGGGTCCGCATCGTTCGCCAACATAATAAGCGCGTCGGAAGGGCAGATAGACTATAAACTCAACGAAATACTGGGTAAATACGATATGAACGTTTCCGAGCAGAAATATAAAGCGATGACTGAGGCCTGCGGAATAATCGCGGATATCCGCACCGATTTGAAGCGTGAAATATACGTTGAGAGACTGTCGCAGCTTACGGGAATAAAGCAGGAAACAATTTATTCCGAAATCAAGCGTACAGTGCGAAACGAAAATAAGAAGTTCAAACATCAGTTCAGCGAGCTTCTGCCGAAAAATATCATGAGATACGACGACAGAATAAATACCGAGGCGGCGTCAAACTATAACGCGGCAGCGGTGGAGCGAAGAATAATCGGAATATTGCTTTTGTACCCGGAGCTGCTGAATTCGAAAATAAAGATTTCGGAAGACGATTTCGTAACGACATTCAATAAAAACGTCTTTTCGAATATCAAAAAGATATACGAGACCGGGGAAACGGATATAACGCAGTTGAACGAGGTATATACTCCCGACGAATTCTCATATATTATGGAGATGAAGTTTGAGAGAATGCCGCTTTCTTCAAACGGAGAAGACGCTTTGAAAGAGCAGTCGGAGCTTTTGAAAAAACTTAAAGCGGACGCGTCCGATAAAGACGAAACAGATTTGCTTAGCGTGATAGAAAAAATAAAAAAAGAAAAGTTAAAAAAACAGCAGTAATGCTGCGGAAGGAGCATATTTATGCCTAAGAAAAAAACAGAAGCCGAGAAAAAAGAAAATATAAAGAAGGCGCCGGAGTCAGGTAAAAAAACAGACGCAAAAATTGCGAAAAAAGAGCAAAAAAACGATAAAAAAACCGAAAAAAAGGTAGAAAAAACTGCTGAAAAAAAGGTCGAAAAAAAGGTTGATGCAAAGACCGTAAAGACCGAAAAGAAAGCGGAAGC
>JAGDBE010000156.1 GCA_017959195.1 Clostridia bacterium
GAGATACAAGAGGTGGGCGATACCGACGAACACGGTCTTTACGTGAGATTTATGCCCGACGACGAGATATTCGACGATATAGTCGTAAAATATCAGACGGTGCTTTCGATGCTTCGCGAGCAGGCGTTTTTAAACGCGGGACTTGCAATAGAACTTATCGATTTGAGACCCGATACCGAGGAAAAAGCGCTTGAAATTTCCGAATATATCGACGACGAAGCGGAAGAGCTTGCCGAGGAAGAGGCAATCGAGGAGGCAAAAGAGGCAAAGGCGGAAAAGAAAAAGTCCGTCGAGCTCTGCTACGAAGGCGGTATAAAGAGCTTCGTGGAACACATAAACTCCAAAAAGCACGCAAATATGCTCCACGACGACGTAATATACGTTTCAGGCAAAAAAGACGACGTTTCGTGCGAAATTGCCATGCAGTACAACGACAAATACGACGAGACGATATATTCTTTCGCAAACAACGTAAGAACCATTGAAGGCGGTATGCATGAGACCGGCTTCAAGAATGCGCTCACAAAGATACTCAACGACTACGGCAGAAAATTCGGTTATCTCAAAGCCGACGACAAAAACCTCATGGGCGAGGACGTAAGAGACGGACTTTGCGCCGTAATCAACGTAAAACTCCCCGAGGCGCAGTTTGAAGGACAGACCAAGAGCAAACTCGGAAACGCGGACATAAAGCCGTTTGTAGAAGCTCTTATGAACGAAAAGCTCGCGGCGTATTTTGAGGAAAATCCCGTTGTCGGAAAGACGATAATCGAAAAAGCCATAGCGGCTTCCCGCGCAAGAGAAGCGGCAAAGAAGGCAAGGGAGCTTACGAGAAGAAAGACGGCGCTTGAAGGCACGACGCTTCCCGGAAAACTTGCCGACTGCAACGACAAAGGCGTTGAAAACACCGAACTGTTCCTCGTCGAAGGAGATTCCGCAGGCGGTACGGCGAAAGACGGCAGAGACAGCAAATATCAGGCGATACTGCCGATGAGAGGCAAGATACTCAACGTCGAAAAGGCAAGACTTGACAGAATTCTTTCAAGCACGCAGATAACACCGATTATCATCGCTCTCGGCTGCGGAGTCGGAAGCGAATTCAACATGGAAAAGCTCAGATACGGCAAGATTATAATAATGGCGGATGCCGACGTCGACGGCGCGCATATAAAGACGCTGCTGCTCACGTTTTTCTTTCGCCATATGCGCCCGCTTATCGAGGAAGGACATATTTACTGCGCACAGCCGCCGCTTTACAAGGTGTTCAAGGGCAAGCAGATAAGATATGCGTTCTCCGATGCCGAAAGAGACATGTATATAGAGGAACTCGGAGGAGTCAACGTAGACGCAGAACGGTATAAAGGTCTCGGTGAAATGGACAAGGAACAGCTTTGGGAAACCACGATGGACCCTGCGAGAAGAACGCTTCTGCAGGTTAAAATCGAGGACGCCATGGAAGCCGACGAAACCTTCTCGCTGCTGATGGGAGAAAAAGTTGAGCCCAGACGCGCGTTTATACAGCAGAACGCGAAATACGTAACTAACCTTGACGTATGATGAACGAAAAAGATAAAAGCGTAAGCGGAAACAAAATCGACGTTTCAAAGATATATAACGGCGAAAACAAGGAAATAGCGTTTGATTTTGAGCTTGCGCCCGAAAACCTCGACAAAATGGACTTTTCGTTTGAAAAACCGCCGGCAGTGCGCGGCAGAGCATATGAAAAGGCGCGCGGCAAAGGCAAGACGGACAGCTACGTCGGGCTGGAATTTGAAATTACCGGCAGATACCTTACCCATTGCGCAAGATGCTGCGCCGACATTGAGAAGGACCTTCTCATATCGAAGGAATACGACCTCGTAAAGAAAACCGAGAGCGAAAACGAGGATATCATCGAGGTGCCCGAAAACACGCTCGATATAGAGGAACTCGCGTACACGGTGTTTTACCTGGAACTCCCTTTCCGAGTGCTTTGCAAAGAGGACTGCAAGGGGTTGTGCGCGACGTGCGGAAAGAACCTCAACGAAGGGCCATGCACCTGCAAAAAGGACAAAGGAACAAATAGTTTGGCGGAATTGAAAAAATTACTTGACAATTAAAAAAGTTTATGATACAATATGCTTTGTGTTAATAGACAATAATAATTTATGCATATAAAAGGAGGTGCCGTCAATGGCAGTACCGAAGAGAAAAGTGTCGAAGGCAAGACGCGATAAAAGACGCAGCAGTGTTTGGAAGCTTTCACTTCCTGGAATAACAAAATGTCCGAAATGCGGAGCAATAATACTCTCGCACAGAGTATGCAAGAATTGCGGAACATATGCCGGCAAGGAGTATATTTCCAAGGAAAGCACATCAAAAGAAGCATAAAGTACAAGGCTTCTTTTTTAAAAGCGGAATTTAGGGAAGGATAGCCAGACGCATCCTTCCCTGATTTTTTGATGAATGGAGTTTCGCCGTGGTAGAGATAAAGAAAGTCGAAAAGAACTCTTATGCGTACAAAGCGGGTATAAAAGAGGGAGATATGCTCATTTCCGTAAACGGAAACGCGATTTCCGACGTGCTTGACTACAGATTTTATATCGCTGAGAAAAAACTTGAAATACGGCTTTGCAGAGATAAAACGGAAATTCAGACCGTCATAAAAAAACAGCAGTACGACGATATCGGACTTGAATTCGAGACGTACCTCATGGATAAAAAGCAGACGTGCAAGAATAAGTGCGTCTTCTGCTTTATCGACCAGAACCCGAAGGGCATGCGCGAGGACATTTACTTCAAGGACGATGACAGCAGACTGTCGTTTTTCTTCGGCAATTACATTACTTTGACCAACCTTAGCGACGCTGACGCCGACAGAATAATAAAAATGCATATCTCACCCATTAATATTTCGGTGCATACGACCAATCCCGAGCTTCGCGTTAAACTTATGAAAAATAAAAATGCGGGGGACTGCCTGAAATATCTTGAGATATTCAATGAAGGCGGCATTTCCATGAACACGCAGATAGTGCTCTGCAAGGGTCTGAACGACAAAAAAGAGCTCGAAAAGACGATATCCGATTTATCGGGATATTATCCGAACATGATGAGCATCGCGGTCGTGCCTTCAGGGCTCACAATGCACAGGGAAGGGCTTTTTCCGCTTGAAGCGTTCGACGGAGAAGACGCAAAAGAAGTAATTGAGATAATTGACAAAATGCGGAAAGAAAATATGGAAAAATACGGCGAAAGAATAGTCCAGGCGGCCGACGAATGGTATATTCTCGCCAAAAAGGAGCTTCCCGGAGAAGATTATTACGACGGATATCCGCAGCTCGATAACGGCGTCGGCTGTATCACAAGCCAGAAGAACGAAATAAAGAACGAAATCGAATATCAGAAGGAAAACGGATATAAAATAGATAAAAAGCGCAAAGTAAGCGTGGTTACGGGCGTTGCGGCATACGGTTTCATAAAGGAATCGTGTGAAATGCTCGAAAAAGAGTTTGAAACCTCAAAGTCAACGTTTACTGCGCGATAAACCACTTTTTCGGTGAAACTATAACGGTCGCGGGGCTTCTTACGGGCTCTGATATGTACGAATGCCTCAAAGACAAGGATTTGGGAGAAAAACTCTTTATCCCGTCTGTTACGCTCAAACACGGAACGGAACTGTTTCTTGACAATATGAGTATGAGCGGGCTTTCGGAAAAACTGAATATCGAAATCGAGCCGACGCTCCCCGACGGGCTTGATTTTGTGAGAAAGATAATAGGAGCGGAATAAAAGACAAAGGAGGCGAGGACGTGTCAAAACCGATAGTAGCGATAGTCGGAAGACCGAACGTCGGAAAAAGCACTTTTTTCAATAAAGTTGCCGGAAAAAGAATTGCGATAGTCGAAGACACACCCGGCGTTACGCGCGACAGACTTTATTTTGAAGTCGAGTGGAACGGAAGAAAAATGATGATGATCGATACGGGCGGAATTGAGCCCGACACAAACGACGTCATTATGATGCATATAAAAAATCAGGCGCAGATAGCGATAGAACACGCCGACGTAATATTATTCCTGACAGACATACATGCGGGCCTCACCGCCGACGACAGAGAGATTGCGGAAATGCTCAGAAAGAGCGGAAAACCCGTCGTTCTCTGCGTAAACAAGGTTGATTCCGTGGGCGCACCGCCCGCCGAACTCTATGAATTCTACGAGCTCGGCCTCGACGAGCCGTATCCGGTGTCGTCGGTGCACGGAAGCGGTACCGGAGACATTCTCGACAGAGTATGCGAGCTGCTTCCCGAGCAGACCGAAGAAGAAAACGAAGACGATACCGTAAAAGTTGCGGTAATCGGAAGACCCAACGCGGGCAAAAGCTCGCTTGTAAATAAAATTCTCGGTTCGGAAAGAATGATAGTTTCCGACGTTGCCGGCACGACGAGAGACGCGATAGACTCTTCCTTTGAGAACAAATACGGAAAATACGTCTTTATCGACACGGCGGGAATTAGAAAGACCGGAAAAATAAACGACAGCATTGAAAAATACAGCATTCTCCGCGCTGAAATGGCGGTTGAAAGAAGCGACGTGTGTCTTATACTCGTCGACGCCAACGAAGGCGTTACCGCGCAGGACGAAAGAGTTGCGGGAATAGCGCACGAAAGCGGAAAAGCGTGTATCATCGTTATTAATAAATGGGACCTTATCGAAAAGGACTCCAAGACAATGGACGAATTCAGAAAAGACGTCTATACCGCGCTTTCGTATATGACTTACGCGCCTGTTCTCTTTATCTCGGCAAAGACGGGACAGAGGGTTGACAGAATTTTCGAGCTTATAAACTACGTAAATAACCAGGCGTCGACAAGAATTTCGACGGGTATGCTCAACGACGTTCTCAGCGACGCGACGACGCGCGTTCAGCCGCCGACGGACAAGGGAAAACGGCTTAAAATCTACTATATGACGCAGGTGGGCATAAAGCCGCCGACGTTCGTGATTTTCTGCAACAACGAGGAGCTTTTCCATTTTTCGTACAGAAGATACATTGAAAATAAGCTCCGCGAGGTGTTCGGCTTTGAAGGCACTCCAATTAAGCTCATAATCAGAGAAAAGACGTCTGAAGAATAAAAAAATAATAAAAAAGGCACGGGAAACCGTGCCTTTTTGCATTTTCCGGTATATCGCAAAGCAATATTGCAGATAATATACAAAAACGCAAAATAAGAGAAAGGACCGAAAAATGTTGAATTCATCGTCTTATCTGAAATATAAAGCGCTTGCGAAGGAGTCTCTTGAAAGGTATCCGGTAAAATCAAAAGGCAGCGCTTCGTCTCTCGGAAAAACCGTAAAAAACGACTTAAAGGCGGTAAATAAAGCGTATAAAGAGGCAAAGAAATTCTCCGAACGCGGAATATCCATGCCCGTTTCTTTCGAGTGGATAGCGGACAACTACTACTTTATAGAAGAAAAGGCGCTTGAAGTAAAGAGCGCGGCAAAGGATATTGACAGAATTCAGCTTACGAACAAGGGTTTTCCGAGAATTTACAAGGCGTTTTATAAATATATATCCGAAATCACAAGCTCACTTACAAAAGAGACGACGGAAGCGTTCGTGAACGCGTGCGAGACGCCGCAAAACGGATTCAGTCTTGAGTTTTCGGACTTTTATGCGTTTGAAACGCTTTTCTGCGCGTCGGTAATATCGCTTACGTCTGACATATGCGGAAAAATGCTGCAAAATCCCTACGACGAATCGGAAAGGGAATACGAAAGAAAGATAGAAAAATGCGTTGTTTCGCTGAAATTTCTGTCGACCTATTCATTTGATAAATGCTTTGAAAAATGCGAGACGGAAGAGTACTTAAAACTCGACCCGTCGGGATATTACGCGGATATGACAAAGAAAACAAAGGACTATTACCGCAGCAGAATAAGCAAAATCGCAAGAAAAGAAAAGATATCCGAAACGAAGGCCGCAAGAATAATTCTCGAAAAAGCAAAAAACGGCGCAACCGAAAAGGAAAGACATATCGGTTACTACCTTTATCCCCATAAATCAAGTTTTACAAAAGCGCTTTATTTTATAGTCATAACGGCTTTTTCCGCAGGAGTGTGCGCAAGCGCGGGAATGGTAAATCCTTACGCGGCGCTGGCGTTTTTCCCGGTATGGGCGTGCGTAAAAGCGCTTACCGACAAAATATACTCTTCTTTTTGCGACACACCTCCGTTTCCGAAACTGGAACTTGAAAGACTTCCCGATATGGACGGCGTGATAGTAGTGATAACGACGCTTCTTTTCGGGGATAAAAGCGACGACGAAATATTTCTGAAGCTTGAAAATCTGTACCTCTCAAACGGTATGGAAAACGCGTATTTTGCAATTTTGGGCGATTTCCCCGACGCCGACAGGGCAACAGTCTCAAAGGACGGAAAGACGGTCTCGGAAGCAAAGAGCAGAATATCAGCTTTAAGAGAAAAATACGGCGATAAATTCTATCTTTTTATGAGAAACCGCTCTTATTCAAAAACACAGAACGCTTTTATGGGATATGAGAGAAAACGCGGCGCGGTGTCCGACCTCGTATCGTTTTTATGCGGCAAAAACGACGCTTTTTCGGACAGCGACATAAATCTTGCGCCGCAGAAAAGCGTCTGCGCGAAAATACGATATATCATTACGCTTGACGCAGATACCGAAATGCCGATTGACGCGCTTAAAGACCTTGCCGGCACCATGCTTCACCCCCTGAACAGACCGGTAATTGACGAAGACGCAAAGATAGTAACTTCCGGCTACGGGATAATGCAGCCGAGAGTGAGCACGGGGCTCGATTCGGCGCGGAAAACCGCCTTTTCGAGAATAATGTGCGGCGCGGGCGGTACGGAAGTATATTCATTTACGCAGTTCGACCTGTATCAGACGGTGTTTGAAGAATCGGTTTTCTGCGGTAAAGGAATAATCGACAAATACGCGTATCAAAGCGTCATAAACGAAAGCGAAAACAACTTCAAGAAGGACTACGTTCTCAGCCACGATATACTTGAGGGCTCTCTGCTCCGCACGGCGCTCGTAACAGACGTAAATTTCACCGACTCGTTTCCCAAAAATGAAATATCATATTTCAAACGCTATCACAGGTGGGCGAGAGGGGATTTTCAGAATCTTTACTATCTTTCCGACTACGTCAAAAACGCTTGGGACAAGACGGTAAAAAACAACATCTCTCCGCTTTCCAAATTCAAAATTTTTGATAATTTCAGGCGAGAGATGACGCCTGTTTTCGCGCTTGCCGCGCTTCTTATATCGTGCTTTGCAAAAAGCGGAAGAGCGGCGCTTGCACTGCTTTCGCTTTTGTATATCGTCATTCCTTTTATTACAGAACTCATCGACCTTGCGGGAAAACTCGGCTTTGAATGCGCTGCGAGAAGATATTTTTCAAAAGGCGTGTTTTCGGGAACGCTCAACGGTTTTTTGAGGACCTTGCTTTATATTTCAATGCTCCCGAAAGAAGCTTACGTTACTCTTTGCGCATACGCAAAAAGCTTTTACCGAACTGTCTTTTCGCATAAAAAGCTTCTCGAGTGGACGACGGCGTCTCAGAGCGAAAAGACGTCGGACAACGTTATCGGATATATAACGAATAACGTTTTTTCGGGCTTTGCCGGGGCGTATATTATACTTTTCGCGCCGCAGGGATTTTTGAGAATAATAGGAATACTGTGGTTTCTGTATCCGCTTGTTTCGTATATCATTTCTCTGCCTTATAAGGGAAAAAAGGTTGTTTCCGACGACGAAAAGGCGAAAATAAAAGCGTACGCGGGCGATATGTGGAAGTTCTTCGAAAACACCGTAAACGCCGACGACAACTTTCTTCCCGTCGACAATGTCGCGCTGTATCCGAGCACGAGCTACGCGCACCGTACGTCGCCTACTAATATAGGTTTATATCTGCTCTGCATTCTTTGCGCGCGGGATTTCGGTTTCATTGACACCGAAAACATGTACGCGCGGCTTGAAAACACCTTAAAAACGGTGTCGGATATGAAAAAATGGAAAGGACACCTTTATAACTGGTACGACACGACCGACCTTTCGGTACTGAATCCGCCTTTTGTTTCGGGAGTAGACTGCGGAAATTTTCACGCCTGCCTTGTTACCGTTAAAGAGGGGATAAAAAAATACGCGTCCGAAAAACCGGAGATTATTTCAACAGTAAAGAAAATTGACGCGCTGCTTGAAGGCGCCGATCTGAAGGATCTTTACGACGGGCAGAAAGAGCTTTTCCCGATAGGAATTTCCTTTGAAAACGAAAAGGAAATCATGAGCGAAAACTGCTACGATATGCTCATGAGCGAATCGAGGACGCTGAGCTATATGGCGGTCGCTCTCAGAAAGGTGGGAAAAAAGCACTGGGGCGTGCTTTCAAGACCGCTTGTAAAGAAAAACGACAGGGTCGGAATCGCCTCCTGGAGCGGTACGGCTTTTGAATACTTCATGCCCTCGATTTTTATGCCTTCAAAGCGCGCAAGCGCGCTTTACGAAGCGCTGAGATTCGCCTTCCGCTGCGAGAGGGAGAGATACGCTTTTTCTTCCGGATACCCGAAAGTATGGGGAATATCCGAAAGCGGATATTATTCTTTCGACAGCGACATGAATTACAGATACAAGGCGTTCGGCGTACCCGAAACGGGTCTTAAAAGAGGGCTCGAAGACGATCTCGTGATTTCTCCGTATTCGTCATTTTTGTCAATGTGCGTAAACGTTAAAATTCCGCTTGAAAACCTGAGCAAGCTTAAAAAATACGGGATGTACGGAAAATACGGATTTTATGAAGCGATAGACTTTACAAAAGACAGAATCGGCAAAAAACCCGCCGTAATAAAGAGTTATATGTCGCACCACGTCGGAATGAGTATCTGCGCCTGCGCAAACGCGTACTTTGACAATATAAACGTAAAGAGATTCATGAGCGAGCCGCATATGAGAAGCGCGTCCGGCATTCTCGAGGAAAAAATACCGGTTGACGCGGTTGTCAGAAAGGTAAAATATCCGACGATAATCAAAAAAGCCGCGGAAAGATACCCTGAAAGCATAAAGAAAAATATTGAATTCTGCGCTGAAAACGAGCCGTACTGCACCGTTGTTTCAGACGGCTATTGCGGCGCGGTTCTGACAAACGAAGGGTATTTTAACGCGTTTTTCGGAGAAAAAACGCTTTTTACGCCGGCAGACGAAAGAAGAAACGTTAAAAACGGATTTTTCAATCTTTTATATTTCGGCGGAAAAACCTATTCGCCCGCATATCTGCCGTTTGAAAACGAAAACGTAAAATATACATTTGCCGACAAGGGCGCCGCCGGGACGTTTACTGTTCAAACCGACGAATTTGAATTTACAAGCGATTTCGGAATTTTTGCGGGAAGCTCGGTCATTTACGTCAAAAGCGGTCTTGCAGTGAAAAACGGGAATGAAAAGGGCGGAAAGAGCATTGCATATATGTTTGAACCCGTGCTTATGAATTTGAACGAAAACGAGTCGCACAAGGCGTTCCACTCGCTTTTCGTCGAGAGCGGATACGAAAAAGATGAGAATATCCTCATATTCCGCCGCCGTTCAAGAGACAACCCGTCCGGGGACGTGTTTTTGGCGTTGGGGCTCGACAATTCAAAGCAGAAAATAAGTTTCTGCACGAGAAAAGAAGAACTGTTTTCTTCTCCGATAACAAAAGACGATTTTGAAAACGTTTTTACAAAAGAGCTTGAAAGTAAGACGGGCGCGTGCATCTTTCCTTACTGCGCCGTAACAACGGAGCTTATAGAGAAAACGGAAGATGAAAGCGATTTGAAAAGAGGCGGCGCAAAATATGAAGCGGTTCTGTTTATGACGATGGCGAAAAGCGAAAGGGAAGCGATTGAAAGCATTCTTTCGGCAAGAAAGAAAAATATCGACGAGGAATATGAAAAGGCCGAAAACCAGAACGTTATGATGAAGATTTCATCGCAGCTCGCAAAGGAAAACGGCATGGAAAAAACCGTGTCGGAAATGCTCAAATACGCGGTTTACCCGGAAAACTCAAGGAGTTATTGCAACGACGCGCAGTCTTTCGGCAGAAACGCGCTTTGGGAATGCGGAATTTCGGGCGATTTCCCGATAGAAAAAATACGAGTATCGGAGGAATTCGACGTATCGAAAGCGCAGAAATACTGCCGCGCCTTTATGTTTCTTAAAAAGAACAACGTAAATATCGATTTCGTTATACTCTGCGAGGAAAAAGACGCATATTCAAAGCCGCTTGAAAAAGCGGTGCTCGCCATGCTCGAAAAGACGGGCGCGTCGCAGTATCTGAAAAAACAAAACGGCGGGATTTTTGTGCTTAACAAAGAAAATCTGACCGACAAGGGTAAAACCCTGCATGCGTTTTCTTCAACCGTGTTTGACGGAATTACCGAGGAAAAAATACCCCAAAAACCTAAAAAAGAAACCATAATTTCAAAGTCGGAGAGCAAATGCGGGAAAGTCGGGGAAAAAGAGGGGTGCTATACGCTTGAAAACGGCTTTTTTGACGAAAATAACTCGTTTATCTTAACAAAAAAGGATAAGCGGCCGTACAGTTTCGTTTTATCAAACGGAAAACTATCAAGCGTCGTAACGACGGGCTCTCTCGGTTACACTTTCTTTGAAAATTCATTTCTCAAAAGGATTACGCCGTTTCGCAACGACGTCTTTTCCGATATGCCGGGAGAAAAACTGTATTTTGAATGTGACAACACTTATTACGATCTGATTTCATGCTCGGACAGCGTAAAATACGGCGCGGGTTCGGCGGAATATTACGGAACCGTTACGGGAAACGCCTATACCGTGCGCGTTTATATTCCCGAAAGAATGAATTGCAAGGTTATAGAGGTTTTCACCGCGAAAGAAACGGAAGGAAATATTGTTTTTGCACTAAGACCCGTTATGGGAAGTTCAAAAACAGACGAAAAGGTCTGCGGCGTGAAGACTGAAGAAAACGCGGCTTTCTTTAGCAATCCGTTTTCCGAAAACTTTTCAAAAAGCGCGGGATTTCTGACGTGCGATAAAGAAAGCGCTCATTATTCGTTTGAAAAATCGGGAATACTCGAAAACCGCTGCGTCTGCCGCGTAAAAGATTTCGGAGGAAAAACGCGGTTTTTCCTCGGAGTATGCGAAAAGGAAAGAAAAGAAAACGCGCTTTCTGAAATCAAAGAAAAAATGAATGACGACTTGCTTTCGCAGGCGCTTGATTTTGCAAAAAAATATATGCCGAAAATCAGAATTTCGGGATACAGATCGGGAAGAAACATGCACGCGCTTGCGATAATGTTCAACACTTATCTTTCGTATCAGAACGCCGTATGCAGAATACTTGCCCGAAGCGGATTTTATCAGTCGGGAGGCGCCTACGGATTCAGGGACCAGCTTCAGGACGCGGTCTGCCTTATGTATTCAGACAAAAAAGGCGCAAGAGACCTTATACTCTTTTTTGCCTCTCATCAGTTCTCAGACGGAAGCGCGCTTCACTGGTGGCACGAGCTTGAAGACGGTATCTGCAAGGGAATAAGGTCGAAATGCAGCGACGATTATCTGTGGCTTGTGTACGCTTTGTGCGAATACGTTTTTTACAGCGGCGACGAAAGCATTCTTTACGAAAACGCGCCTTACTGCAAGGGCGAGGAACT
This sequence comes from Clostridia bacterium, assembly GCA_017959195.1. Taxonomy (GTDB): domain Bacteria; phylum Bacillota; class Clostridia; order Oscillospirales; family CAG-382; genus UMGS882. Next base: position 11,691 of record JAGDBE010000156.1, read on the forward strand.
GCTTTTAAACGAGAGAGAAAAATATATAAAAACCGAAAAGACCGACTTTTCGGAGAGTATTTTCGGCCACGCAGCAAAGGCGCTTGACAGGGGATACAAAAACGTCGGAAGCAGGGGGCTGTGCCTTTTGGGAAGCGGCGACTGGTGCGACGGACTGAATAAGGCCGGGGAAAACATGAAGGGCGAGAGCGTCTGGCTGAGCATGTTTCTTCTGAGCATAACCGAAAAGTTTGTACGCCTTTGCGATAACATCGGGAAAGTCGAACTTGCGGATGATTACCGCAGAAAAGCAAAGACGTTAAAGGACAATATCGAAAAACACGCTTTTGACGAGTCGGGCGGCTATTATATGCGCGCGTGGTACGACGACGGAACGCCGATAGGGAAATCCGACTGCGACGAGTGCAGAATCGACCTTATTTCTCAGGCTTTTGCGTATTTTTCAAAATGCGGAAGCGAAAAGAGGCTTCTTTCGGCGCTGAATAAGGCATATGAAAACCTCTATGATGAGGAACTGAAAATATTCAGACTTTTCGCGCCGCCGTTTGAGAAAACCGCGAAAAATCCCGGGTATATCAAGGGCTACGTTCCCGGAATCAGGGAAAACGGCGGGCAGTACACCCATGCGGCGATATGGGGCTGTATGGCGCTTATGGACGCGGGAAAAAAGTACGGAAAAAAAGATTTGACCTCAAAGGGCGCAAAGGCGCTTATAAACTTATTGCCGAACGTAAAGAGCAAAGACGCAAAATCGCAGAATCTATACAGAAGCGAGCCTTACGCCACGTCAGCCGACGTCTATACAAATCCCGATTTTGCGGGGCTCGGCGGCTGGAGCTGGTACACCGGCTCCGCAGGCTGGCTGTGGAGCGCTGTACTGAGAAGTTTTTTCGGAATCACGCTTTGCAACGTAACGAAAAGCGGAAAAGCCAAAATCATAATTTCAAAAAACGCGCTTTCGGAATTGAGGGAATACCTTCCGGTAAGCCTTGAGCTCGAATTTGACGAGCTTTCCGCAAAATATACTTTAAACTTTCTTCCGGAAGAACCGGGCAGGGAGTTTGAAGAAACGGAGATTGCGGTTGAAAGCGGCTCGAAAAATATAGACGTATATTGTTAAAAAGGCATTTTATGCCTTTTTTTCATGAAGATTTTTTGCAAATAACTATTTACATTTGCCAAAAAATGTAGTATACTATAAAATACTGTAATTTTGATTTTTTTAAGAAAGGCATCAATATGATAAGAACGGAAATATCAAAAGGAGTACACTTAAATTATATAGAATCGCACAAATTAAAAACGAACTATCTTTCGGTATCGTTTGTGCTTCCGCTTGAAAGCGAGTTCAATCACCTGACGGCGCTTGTTCCGAAGGTGCTGCTTCGCGGCAGCGTTAAATACCCGGACATGACCAAAATTTCAGAAAGACTTGAATATCTCTATGCTTCGTCGCTTTCTCCCGTTTACGTAAAGCGCGCGCAGTCCCTTATAGTCGGCTTTGAAATGGATTTCATCAAAGACGGGTTTATAAACGACGGAACGGACTTGCTAAAAGAGGCAACCGACTTGCTTCGCGAGATAATATTCAACCCCCTTGTTTCAGACGGAAAATTTAACGATGAATACGTCGAAGGCGAGAAAACCGACCTTATTAACGCCATAAAATCGCTTATTAACAACAAGGCCGCGTATGCAAAGGAAAAGTGCACCGAGATTATGTTCAAGGGACACCCTTACGGCTCGTGCGAGCTCGGAACGGTTGAGGAGGCGAAACTTGCGACCTCAAAGCAGGTGTACGACAGATATCTGAAAATGATAAAGACTTATCCCGTCGAAATATCGTTCTGCGGCGAATGCGATTTTGACAAATTAACGGATATATTCAAAAATATAATTCCCGCAAGCGACGCGAGAAGGGAAGATTTCCCGACGAGGGAGTTCCTTTCCGAAAGCGCCGACGAAATAACGGAAGTTACCGAAAGTATGCCCGTCGCGCAGGGTAAACTCGTAATGGGCTTCCGCATGGACGGAATCAACGTTTCTTCGGAAGAGGATGCGGCGTTCCGCGTATTCAACGAACTTTACGGCTCGTCTCCGTCGAGCAAGCTGTTTATGAACGTAAGGGAAGCGATGAGTCTGTGCTATTACTGCAAATCGATTCCCGACATGTATATGAGCGTAATGTTCATAACGAGCGGAATTGAAAACGAAAACCGCGACAAGGCGGTGGACGCGATTTTAATGCAGCTTGAAAACGTGAAAAACGGGGACTTCGACGAAAACGAGATAGAAGACGCGAAGCGCGGTCTTATAAACGCTTATAAGGAGATTGACGACAACCCCGCGGCGCTGTGTATGTGGTATTTGTCGAGGGTTATTTTAAACATTTCGGATACTCCCGAAAGTACGGTTGAAAGAATAAAAGCCGTAACTAAGGAAGAGATAGTAAACGTTTCCCGCAGGGTATCATTAGACACGGTGTTCTTCATAAAGGGCACGGGAACAAACGGGGGAGGCGAAGAATAATATGAATTTTGAACTCAGAGAAAACAAAGCTATAAAGGAAAAATATTATTACAAAAAGCACTCGAACGGACTCGATATCTACGTTATTCCGAAAAAAATGTCGACTTCTTACGCGCTTTTCGCAACGAAATTCGGTTCGATTGACAGCGTTTTTTCGGTAAACGGCAAAACCGTGCGCGTGCCCGACGGAACGGCGCATTTTCTCGAACACAAGATGTTCGAAAACGAAGATGGAACCGATACTTTTGCAAGATACGCAAAGACCGGTGCAAGCGCCAACGCCTATACGACGTTTGAACGCACCTGCTATCTCTTTTCCGCAACCGATAATGTGTACGAGTCGCTCGAAATACTCCTCGATTTCGTAACCCATCCTTACTACACAAAGGAAACGGTTAACAAGGAGCAGGGAATAATCGGTCAGGAAATAAGAATGTACGACGACAACCCGTCGTGGCAGCTCTACTTCGGAATGCTGACCGGGCTTTATACCAACAATCCCGTAAGAATAGACACCGCCGGTACCACCGAAACGATAGCGGAAATCACGCCTGAAATACTGTATGATACCTACAAGGCGTTTTACAATCCGTCGAACATGGCGCTGTGCATATGCGGCGACGTGGAATGCGACAAAGTCGAAGAAGTGTGCGACAAAGTCCTTCAAAAAACGGAAATACCCGAAGTAAAGAGATTTTACCCCGAAGAACCGCGCGGAAGATATAAGGAATTCGTGTCAAAGCGCCTTGAAGTCGCTCTTCCGATGTTCGCAGTCGGAATAAAGGACAACGACGTGCCGAAATCGGGCGAAGAACTTGCAATAAAGCAGATAAAATACGAACTTCTTCTGGAAATGATGTTCGGAAAGAGCAGTAAATTCTTCAACAAATGCTATAACGAGGGAATAATCGATTCTTCGTTCTCGTGCGAGTACGAAGCTTCCGAATTTTTCGCCCACTGCGGCATTTCGGGAGCGTCGAACGAGCCCGAAAAGGTGTACGCTCTCATAAAAGCGGAAATTGCCGAATATAAGAAGAACGGACTTGACAGAAACGTCTTCGAACGGCTGAAACGCGCAAAATACGCCGACTCTTTAAGGGTGTTCAACTCGACGGAGGATATAGCGAACGACTTTCTCGTATGCGTTTTCTCGGATTTTGATATGCTTAAATATCCGGAGACGATTGAAAAAGTAACTTTTGAGGAGACGGAAGAACTTCTGAAAAACGAATTTGACGAAAACGACTTCGTTTTATCGACGGTATATCCCATGGAAAACAAGGCAGACTGACGTTTGAAAAAGAGGTAATTGTATGAATTATATAGGTTTTCCGAATATTGGAATTCAGCCTTTCAGGATTAACAACACCGCATTTGCGATAGGTTCTCTTTCGGTAAAGTGGTACGGCGTGATAATAGTCGTCGGAATGATTCTGGGCTGTTTATACGCGTATTACAGAATGAGGAGCGTCGGAATAAAGCTCGACGACATACTCGATATAATTATCATATGCATACCTTCGGGTATAATCGGAGCAAGGGCTTTTTACGTGCTCACCACGCTCAACGAAATCGAATACAAGTCGTTTTACGACGTTATAGCCATCTGGGAGGGCGGCCTTGCGATATACGGAAGCGTTATCGCGGGACTTATCGCAATGATAATCGTCTGCAGGGTTAAAAAAATCAGCGTGCTGCAGATGCTTGACTGCGCGTCTCCCGCCGTTATGATAGGTCAGATAATCGGCAGATGGGGCAACTTCATGAACGCGGAAGCGTACGGAGTAGTCGGTCAGTACGACTTTCTCGGAAAGAGCGTCGATCTCACGTCGCTTGCGTACGGAAATCCGCTTCTCATGACGATAAACGGCGAAATGGTGCACCCGACGTTCCTTTATGAGTCGGTGTGGAACCTTGTCGGATTTATAATAATCAACGCGCTGTGGAAAAAGAGAAAATACAACGGAAACGTGTTCCTTATGTATATAACCTGGTACGGCCTCGGCAGATGCATTATAGAAGGCTTAAGAGGGGACAGCCTCTATATCGGAAACATAAGGATTTCCCAGGCGATAGCGCTGGCATGCTTCGTTGTCGGAGCGATACTCCTTATAATATTCGCATTCAAGTACAAAAACGCAAAACGTGTTGAAGGGAAATAAGAAAATGTCGGTAATAATGGACGGAAAAGCGCTTGCCGCAAAGATAAGAGAACAGATTAAGAACGATACCGCGGCTTTCGTTAGAAAAACGGGTATAACGCCCGGTCTTGCGGTGGTTCTCGTCGGCGACGACGCGGCATCGAAAATTTACGTTAAAAACAAGGAAAAAGCGTGCGCGGAAGTCGGTTTCAAGTCGGAAATGTATCTTCTCGAAGAAAAGACCACCGAGGAAGAACTGCTTTCGCTCATACATAAATTAAACGAAAGAGACGATATCCACGGAATCCTCGTCCAGTCGCCGCTTCCGAAACATCTCGACGAAGCGCTCGTGATTGACAGTATTTCGCCGGACAAGGACGTCGACGCGTTTCATCCCGTAAACGTCGGCAAAATAATGATAGGCGATTACAGCTTTTTGCCGTGTACGCCTGCCGGAGTGATGGAATTCTTCAAGGAATACGGCATAGATACGACGGGAAAGAGATGCGTCGTTGCCGGCAGAAGCAATATTGTCGGAAAACCCATGGCAATGCTCATGCTGCACGCAAACGCAACCGTAACGATATGCCACTCGAAGACAAAGGACCTCGCGGATATTACAAGACAAGCGGATATCATCGTCATGGCAATAGGAAAAGCTGATTTTCTCAAAGCCGATATGATAAAAGACGGCGCCGTAATAATCGACGTGGGAATGAACAGAAACGCGGAAGGAAAACTCACGGGCGACGTCGACTTCAAAGAGTGTGAAAAAAAGGCGTCTTATATTACTCCCGTGCCGGGCGGCGTTGGTCCCATGACCATCACTATGCTCATGAAAAACACGCTTACGGCAGCCGAAAATTACAGCAAGAAGAAAGGTTAATACACAGGACGGATATGAAAAACATCATTTTGATAGGAATGCCCGGAGCGGGCAAGAGCACGATAGGCGTTATACTTGCAAAAACGCTCGGAGTCGATTTTATAGATACCGATATGGTAATACAGAACAGAACGGGAGAACTTCTTCAGACAACGCTTCAGAAAGTGGGCGTAAAAGGACTGCTTGACGAGGAAGAGGCGGCGATAAAGAGTCTGGATATGAAAACGCCGTGCGTGGTCGCAACCGGCGGCAGCGCCGTGCTTCGCGAAACCTCGATGAAACACTTGAAGAAAAACGGCGTGTGCGTATATCTTTACCTGCCGTACAGCGTAATCTCCCACAGAGTTAATAACAGGGATACTCGCGGTATTGCGGCGGAAAACAACGAAACTCTCAAGTACATTTACGATTACAGAACCCCGTTTTATGAGAAATATGCGGATTACACTGTGGACTGCAGAGGGCATACGGTACAGAAAAACGTGTCCGAAATACTCAAGGTCATGCTCGGCCTCAACGAGTAAAAAGATGTTGACTTTTTACCGTTAACATGATAAAATAGATTAAATAAAATTTAAGGATGGATAATTATGGGCAACAGAGAAGTAACCTTAATGGATCTCTTTAATATTCTTATAAAGAGAATTTGGATTATACTTGCGGCAATGGTAATTGGCGGCCTTATAGCGCTTTATTACAGTAAAAACGTAATAGTTCCGAAGTATGAATCGACAACCAAATATTTTATAGACACGTCTGTCGTTGACGGCACGTCGGGAACGTTTTCCATCGACGCAAACAGAAACCTCACCGTTTCGAGAATGTTCGTTCCGACGTATATAGTAATTCTCAACACAAAGGACTTTGTAGAGGAAATAATTCCCAAACTTGAAAAAGCGGGACTTTCCAGAGAATATCAGGCGGACGAGCTTTACAGGTCGATAAAATATACCATGGCTGAAGATTCGGAAAGCTTCTCGGTTACCGTATCGGCGTATTCTCCGCAGGACGCGCTTACAATAGCGCAGTGCATCGAAGATAATGCCGAGGCATACCTTGTGGAGATGAGATCCGGCTCCGAAAACACGCTGAAAATAGCGGATAAAGCAAGACTCAACGAATCGCCCAAAAACGTAAAGACGTCCGTGAACATCCTCATAGGCGCGTTTGCGGCGGCGATTGCGGTATTTGCAGTATTCTTCATAATCGAAATCATCGACGTGAGAATAAAAGACGAAAAAGAATTTGAAGAAATTATAGGACTGCCCGTTCTCGGAATAATTCCCGAATACAGCGAACATTCTAAGAGCAGATACGGATATTATTCTTCGAGATATTCTTCAAAAAGTTATGAAAGACACTGAGAAGAAGGGGGTTATGGAAAATGAATAATTCAAACAACAAAACAAACGAAAAGAAAAACTTTTCCAATAAGGAAGTACTTATTACAAACGCAACTTCGAATTTCCAGCTCGTCGAAGCGTATAAAACGCTGAGAACGAATATACTTTTCTCGATGCCTTACAACAAGCAGCACACCTGCCGTAAAATCCTTATCGTCAGCGCGGAAGCGGGCGAAGGAAAGTCCACGACTTCCGTAAACCTTGCGGAAACCCTTTCCGAAACGGATACGAAGGTGCTTCTTATCGACGCCGACCTCAGAAAACCGACGATAAACAAGTACTACAATATAGAAAGCCGTAAAGGCCTTTCGAATATACTTTCCGGTATGAATACGATAGAGGAGTGCATCTACCGCAAGAGCGAGACCGAAAACCTCTATATCATACCTTCGGGACTGCTCCCTCCGAACCCTTCGGAACTTCTGAGCAGCAAGGCAATGATAAAACTTCTTGAAGAAGTTGACAAGGACTTCGATTACGTTATAATCGACGCGCCTCCCGTAAACATCGTGTCTGACGGCGTTCTGCTTTCGAGCATGGTTGACGGCGTTGCATTCGTGTGCGCATACGCAAACTCGACGTACCCGGAAGTTGCAAAAGCGCTTTCGTCGCTGAAGCTTGCAAAAGCAAACATCATCGGCGTTATTCTCAACCGCGTCGTAAACAAGAAGCACAAGAACAAGAGAGGCTACAACTACAGCTACAAGTACAGATACAAGAATATTGACGCCGCGGGCCATTCAGCCGACAAAGAAAAAGAATCCGACAAATAAGTTGAAAGTATAACGTGCGGTAAAAAAATATGACTGATATACATACACATATATTAAGTAATATTGATGACGGACCGAAAACCGAGGAAGAAAGCCTGAAGCTTCTCAAAGAGCTTGAAGCGACGGGCGTGACGCGGGTTGTTTCGACAAGCCACTTTTACTCCGCGAGCAAACAGATAGAAGATTTTACACAGAAGCGCGACGAAAGACTCGCGGCAGCAAGACAGCTTGTCAAGGACAACAATCTTAACCTTACGATTTTTTCCGGCGCGGAAGTCAATATTCACAAAATCATACTGAATTACGAATCGCTGAAACCGATTTGTTTTGAGGGAACGAACAACATACTGCTTGAAATCCCGTATGAACTCGGGGATTTTGAGGACAATTCCGACCTCATTTACAAAATAATGTCTTACTATAACGTAACTCCGGTTATCGCGCATATCGACAGATATGATTTTCTCTTCAAATCCGAAAAAAACGTCAGATATCTCAAGGAGATGGGCTGCGTAATACAGGTTGACGCGGATTGCTTCGATTCGCTGTTTATGCGCGCAAGAATCATGAAAATGATAAAGAACGAGCTTATAGACGTTGTCGCATCCGACTGCCATAATCTCGAAAAACGCAGACCGAATCTGCACGCCGCATATAAACTGATAGAGAAGAAGACAAACGCCGACGTCGTGGCGCGCCTGAGACAAAACGCGTCGAGTCTGGTATGATTTGGTAAAAATCACAAAAATAAAAAGCACCTTGCGGTGCTTTTTTTGTCCTGCCGGGCTGAAAACAGACTTTTTGAGCGTTTTTTCGGGCTATATATTGTATAATATATTTATATATAATATTAATGTAGAAAATAAATGAATATATATGAAATTATTGTGCAAAATATACTAAAACAGGTGCATATTTGAAAATAAAGTTGTCAAAACAGAGAAAAAACGGGGTAAACCGCAAAAAAACTTGACATAAAATGAAGAATCACTTATAATGTAATGGTCGATTAGTGTAAGTTACTATGCGTCATTGTGGCTTTGCTAAGCGAAAAATCAAAATTTTAAAGAAGAGGAGGTGCGGTATGCCAACCTTTAACCAGTTAGTAAGAAAAGGACGCGAGGATGCGAAAAAATCCAAGTCTTCGGCTCTTTTGAAGGGTTACAACACCCTTACAAAGCAGCAGACGGACATAGCTGCTCCGCAGAAAAGAGGAGTTTGCACGAAAGTATCCACGAAAACGCCTAAGAAGCCTAACTCCGCGCTCAGAAAAATAGCGAGAGTAAGACTTACCAACGGAATTGAAGTTACATCGTATATTCCCGGAATCGGACACAATCTCCAGGAACACAGCGTTGTGCTCATCCGCGGCGGAAGAGTAAAGGATCTCCCCGGTGTACGTTATCACATTATCCGTGGTACGCTTGATACACAGGGCGTTGCGGGAAGAAATCAGGCGCGTTCGAAGTACGGCGCAAAGAAAGAAAAGAAAAAGTAATTTGACCGTATGAAAACCGCGCAAGCGGAAAATAATGGTATTTTGGAGAGGCTTACTGCACATAATATATATTTATATGCTATGCGGTATGGATCTCGCAAAGTGCTTAACGGAAGGTAATCATTTCGAGTACCGATGAATTCATAATTGTGAAGGAGGGAAGTATAGTGCCAAGAAGAGGTTCTGTACCCAAGAGAGACGTTCTCCCGGATCCGTTGTACAATTCAAAGCTGGTAACAAAGCTTATCAACAACATTATGTATGACGGCAAAAAGGGAGTCGCTCAGAAAATAGTATATGACGCATTTGAAATAATCAACGAAAAGGTTGGCGATCCTCTGGAAAATTTCCAGAAAGCGCTTGAGAACATAATGCCTGTTCTCGAAGTAAAAGCACGCCGTGTCGGCGGTTCTACCTATCAGGTACCGATCGAAGTAAGACCTGAGAGAAGACAGACGCTGGGACTTCGCTGGCTGACGGTTTATTCCCGCGCAAGAAGCGAGAAGAACATGTCCGAAAGACTTGCAGGCGAAATCATCGACGCTGTGAACGGAATCGGCTCCGCGGTAAAGAAGCGTGAGGATACACACAAGATGGCGGAAGCAAACAAGGCTTTTGCACATTACAGATATTAATCACAGGCTTTTTTAAAGGAGAAAATCAATGCCAAGAACTTGTTCTCTTGAAAACACAAGAAATATTGGTATTATGGCTCATATCGACGCCGGTAAAACAACGACAACCGAGCGTATATTGTTCTATACAGGCAAAAATCATAAGATAGGCGAAACTCATGACGGAAGCGCAACTATGGACTGGATGGAACAGGAGCAGGAGAGAGGTATAACAATCACCTCCGCTGCTACAACTTGCTTTTGGTCCGGAGAAGAAAAACAGTACGTGCCGCACAGAATCAATATCATTGATACACCCGGCCACGTTGACTTCACGGTGGAAGTTCAACGCTCGCTCAAGGTGCTGGACGGTTCCGTAACCGTTTTCTGCGCCAAAGGCGGTGTCGAGCCTCAGTCTGAGACAGTATGGCGTCAGGCTGACGAATACCACGTACCCCGTATGGCGTACGTAAACAAAATGGATATCATGGGTGCGAATTTCTACAGAGTAGTAGATATGATACACGAAAGACTCCATGCAAACGCCGTACCGATTCAGCTTCCCATAGGAGCTGAAGAGACTTTCGTAGGAATTATAGACCTTGTGCTTATGAAGGCGTTCATTTTCACGAACGACCTCGGAACGGATATCAAGGTTGAAGACATTCCCGCGGATATGAAAGAAAAGGCGGAAGAATACAGAGCTCAACTTATCGAGCACGTTGCGGAAACAGACGAAGCGCTGCTTGAAAAGTATATGGAAGGCGAAGAATTCACCGTCGAAGAAATAAAAGCGGCAATCAGAAAGTCAACCATAGCAAACACAATGGTTCCCGTAGTTTGCGGAACGTCTTACAAAAACAAGGGCGTTCAGAAACTGCTCGACGCGATAGTTGACTATATGCCGTCCCCGCTGGATATTCCCCCGATAAAGGGAATCGACCCGAACAAGAAAGACGACGACAACGAAACCGTTCGTCATTCCTCGGACGAAGAACCTTTCTCGGCTCTCGCATTCAAAATAGCGACAGACCCGTTCATCGGACGTCTTTGCTTCATAAGAGTGTATTCGGGAACGATTTCGGCAGGTTCAACGGTGTATAATTCGTCCAAACAGGGAAGAGAACGTTTCGGACGTATAGTTCTGATGCATGCAAACCACAGAGAAGACGTTGACCGCATATACGCAGGCGACATCGCGGCGGTTATAGGTGTGAAGAACACCACGACGGGCGACACGCTGTGCGACGAAAACCATCCCGTAATCCTTGAGTCGATGGTATTCCCGGAACCCGTAATCAGGGTTGCGATAGAACCCAAGACAGAAGCAGGACAGGAAAAGATGGGCATCGCGCTTTCAAAACTCGCCGAAGAAGACCCGACGTTCAAGACGTATTCCGACGAAGAAACGGGACAGACTATTATTGCGGGCATGGGCGAACTCCATCTCGAAATAATCGTAGACAGACTGCTTCGTGAATTCAAGGTCGAGGCGAACGTAGGAAAACCGCAGGTTTCATATAAGGAAGCAATCACAAAGAGCGCCGACGTAGATATGAAATATGCGCGCCAGTCAGGCGGTAAGGGACAGTACGGACACGTTAAGATTAAAGTTGAGCCGAACGAGCCCGGCGCGGGATATACCTTTGAAAATAAGGTTGTCGGCGGCGCGATTCCGAAGGAATATATACCGGCGGTTGACGCAGGTATCCGCGGTGCAATGATGAGCGGTGTTCTTGCCGGCTATCAGGTGGTTGACCTTAAAGTTACGCTTTACGACGGTTCGTACCACGAAGTCGACTCGTCGGAAATGGCGTTCAAGATAGCAGGCTCCATGGCTCTGAAAGAAGCGCTCAGAAAAGCAGGCTCAATTCTTACGGAACCGATAATGAAAGTTGTGGTTGTCGTTCCCGACGACTACATGGGAGACGTTATAGGCGACCTCAATTCCAGACGCGGACAGATTCAGGGAATGGATCCGATAGCGGGCGGCCAGCAGATAAGAGCATTCGTTCCGCTTTCGAATATGTTTGGTTATGCAACCGATCTGAGATCCAAGACGCAGGGCAGAGGAACGTACGTAATGGAACCCAGCCACTACGAGCAGGTACCTAAGAACATTCAGGAACAGATTATTGCCGAGAGAGGCAAAAACGCGTAAGCGTAAAGATTAATAAAGTGTAAATATTATTCAATATGATATTGACACTTTAATATATTTAAGTATAATTAAAAATAGTAAATATTAAACACTTTTAGGAGGAATTTACAATGGCAAAGGCAAAATTTGAAAGAACCAAGCCCCATGTCAACATTGGTACAATAGGACATGTTGACCACGGTAAGACAACCCTTACGGCAGCTATAACAAAGACGCTTTCACTCGGCAATGCGAACATCGAATTCATGGCATACGACCAGATCGATAATGC
>JAGDBE010000157.1 GCA_017959195.1 Clostridia bacterium
GCTTCAAAGACGGCAAAGGCCGTAAAGAGCGTCGAGGGCACCAAGGCGAAAATCACCGACACGAGAAAGACCACGCCCGGCGTAAGAGCGCTTGAAAAATACGCAATCCGCGTAGGCGGCGGCACCAACCACAGATTCAATCTCGCTTCCGGCGTTCTCATAAAAGACAATCACATCGCGGTTTCCGGCGGCATCAAAAAGGCGGTGGAAAACGCAAGAAAGATGATTCCCCACACTCTCAAAATCGAGGTCGAGGTCGAAACCATTGAGCAGCTCATGGAAGCGCTCGAAGCAAAAGCCGACATCATCATGCTCGACAACATGCCGAACGAGATGATGAGCGAATGCGTAAAAATTGCTTCCGGCAGAGCCATCATCGAGGCGAGCGGAAACATGGGCGAAAAGGATTTGAAGGAAGTTGCCGCAACGGGCGTCGACATCATCTCAATCGGCGCGCTCACGCACTCGGTTAAGGCGGCGGACATAAGCTTGAAATTCAAAATATCATAAATTTTAATCATTCTTTGCGGAAAAGAGGTGGAACTTTTGGGAATTATAAACGTGCTTGACAGACAGACGGCGAATCTTATCGCGGCGGGCGAAGTGGTCGAAAGACCGGCGTCGGCGGTTAAGGAAATGCTGGAAAACTGCGCTGACGCTCTCGCGACGAACGTTACCGTCGAAATAAAAGACGGCGGCACCACGTTTATACGCATAGCCGACGACGGCTGCGGCATCATGCGGGAAGACGTTCCCAAAGCGGTTCTGCGCCATGCGACGAGCAAGATAAAAACCGGTGCCGACCTTGAAGCAATCGGAACGCTCGGTTTCCGCGGTGAAGCCCTTGCGGCAATCGCCGCCGTTTCAAAGCTTCGCATTCTGACGAAGCACAAGAGTGAGGAAATCGGCTCGTCGTTCGAATGTGCTTTCGGAGAAGCAAAAGAAATAAAAGACGCGGGATGTCCCGACGGAACGACGATTATCGTCGAAAACATTTTTGAAAATACGCCCGCGGGAAGAAAATTCCTAAAAAAGAACACGACGGAAGCCATTGCCGTTCAGGCGGTATGCGAGAAATTCGCGCTGTCGCGTCCGAACATTGCGTTAAAATTCATTTCAGACGGAAACATAAAATTACAGACTCCCGGCGACGGCGTATTAAAGAACGCCGTTTACGCTTCCATCGGCAGAGAATTTGCAGTAAATTTACTTCAAGTCGATTACGAATATGCGAAAATGCGTGTTTACGGCTTTATCGGCAAGCCCGAAATCTGCCGTCCCAACAGAAACATGCAGAACTTCTTCGTCAACGGCAGATACATAAAGAGCAAAACGCTTATGACGGCGTTGGAAGAGGGTTTCCGCGGATTCTGTCCCGTCGGCAAATTTCCCGCGTGCGTACTCTTTATCGAAACGGACTTAAAGCTTGTCGACGTGAACATCCACCCGGCGAAGCTTGAAATCAAGTTCTCCGACGAGAGAATCATATTCGACACGGTATATTTTGCGGTCAAAAACGCGCTTGCGCGCACCGCTTCGTCTGTTTTTTCATTCGGCGCGGAAAAAGAGCTTCAAAAAGAGGTTATTCCCGTAAAAACCGAGGAAAAACCCGCGCAAACCGTGCAAAAACCCGCAGTTTTTGCGCAAAAGAAGGAAAATTATTTCGACAAATCCCCCGAAAGCGTGGAAATCCCGAAAAAGACGGATTTTCCGCCCGAAAACGTCCCGATTATCAAGGAAAACCCCGCAAAACCCGAAAAGCCCTCCCCTGCCATAGAAAAAGTTGAAGTGCACGTGCAGCAGGAGGTAATAAAAAAGGAGCTTCTTGAGCGTCCCATATACGTCGGAGAAGTCTTCGACACCTATCTTATCGTACAGTACCGCGACAGTATGTATCTTATCGACAAGCACGCGGCTCACGAAAGAATTATTTACGAAAGAATAAAGCACGCTCACGACAACAACGAGTCTCAGTTTTTACTTGAGCCGATGGCGCTTACGCTTACGCCGAAGGAATTCGACGCGGCAAAACAGAACGTCTCATATTTCAA
>JAGDBE010000158.1 GCA_017959195.1 Clostridia bacterium
CCGACCTCGCTGTCGATGTCGGCGGGGTTTATTTTAAGCGATTTCGTCGATATGAAAAGCTCCATGACCTCGGGGTCGTTCATGGGGATATCGAGCACCGAGATTCCCGAATACTTTTCCATCATCTTGTATTTTGTCGGCACATCGTGGCCGAGCAGGTCGAGCTTCAATATCGTGTCATGCAGATATTTGAACGCGAAGTGCGTCGTGATAACGCCGCTTCCCGCGTCGTCCGCGGGGTGCTGAACGGGGGTGAAGTCGTATATGTCGTATTCTTTCGGCACGACGATGATTCCGCCGGGGTGCTGTCCCGTCGTCCTCTTTACGCCCGTGCAGCCGTTCGTGAGCCGCTGCTCTTCCGCCTTATTAAGTACGATATTCCTCTCTTCGAGGTACTTTTTGACGTATCCGTAGGCGTTCTTTTCGGCTATCGTTCCTATCGTGCCGGCTCTGAACACGTTCTTTTCCCCGAAAAGCACTTCGGTATATTTATGCACCTTACCCTGCACTTCTCCCGAGAAGTTGAGGTCGATATCGGGGGACTTGTCGCCCTCAAAGCCGAGGAAGGTCTCAAAAGGTATGGTATGTCCGTCGCCGAGCAGGTCGGTATTGCAGTTCGGGCACTTTTTCGGCGGCAGGTCGAATCCCGAATCGTACGAGCCGTCGGTTATGATTCGCTGTACTTGCATTTGGGGCATCTGTAATGCGGAACGAGCGGATTAACTTCGGTTATTCCCGCCATGGTCGCGACAAACGACGAGCCGACCGAGCCCCTGGACGCAACCAGGTAACCGTTTTTCTCGCTGTATTTTATAAGTCTTCGCGCTATGACGTACAGCACGGCAAAGCCGTGTTTAATTATCGGTTCGAGCTCTCTTTCGAGACGTTTTTCCACTATTTCCGGCAGATTTTCGCCGTAAAGCTCCCTTGCCCTCTTGTAGCAGCTTTCCTTTAATTCCTCTTCGGCGCCGTCCATATGGGGCGGATACGAGCCCTTTGGTATAGGCCTTATGTTTTCTATCATATCCGCGATTTTATTTGTATTTTCGACGACTATCTCATACGCCTTTTCGGGTTCAAGGTAGTTAAATTCCGCGAGCATCTCGTCGGTCGTCTTCATATAGAGCGGCACGTCTCTGTCGGCGTCGGAATACTTCTGTCCCGCAAGCAGTATATGCCTGAAAATCTCGTCCTCCGGCTCGTTGAAATGCACGTCTCCCGTTGCGACAACGGGGATGTTCAGCTCGTCTCCGAGTGAAATTATCGTCTTGTTGATGTCTATAAGCGCGTTTTCGTCGGCGACAAGCCCTTTTTCAACCATAAATCTGTTGTTGCCTATCGGCTGGACTTCGAGAAAATCATAGAATTTCGCGATTTCCACGATTTCGCTCTTCTGCTTGCCCGAAAAGATTGCCTGGAAAAGCTCTCCCGACTCGCAGGCGGAGCCGATTATAAGTCCGTCTCTGTGCGTTTCGAGCACGGTTTTCGGGATTCTCGGCACGCGGTAAAAATAGTTGAGATACGAGTACGAAACGAGCTTATACAGATTTTTAAGGCCCGTGAGGTTTTTGACTAAAATTATCTGGTGATAGCTTTTGAGCTTTTTGGGGTCGCAGTTGCCGCTCATGGCTCTTTTGAGCCCCGCAAGGTCCTTTATACCCTCTACTCTTATCTTGTTTTGCAGTTTTTCGAATATAAGCGCGAGCATTTTCGCGTCTTCAAACGCGCGGTGGTGGTTGAAGTCGCCGAGGTTGAAGTATTTTGCGAGCGAGTCGAGTTTGTGCGTTTTAAGGTCGGCGTTGCAGTATCTCGACATCGCGACGGTATCGACATAGGTCGGGTTGAAGTCGATATTCAGTTTTTCGGCGTCCTTGCGGATAAATCCGATGTCGAAGTTCGCGTTGTGCGCGACGAACACCGCTTTTCCCGCAAATTCAAGGAATTTCGGCAGCACGTCTTTGATATACGGCGCGTCCTTAACGTCGTCGTCTTTAATTCCCGTAATCTCTGTTATCGTTTCGCTTATATGTATTCCGGGATTTACGAAGCTTTCAAAGGTGTCGAGTATCTCGCCGTTTTTATAAAGCGCGGCTCCTATTTCGATAATCTCGTTCGCCCTCTCGGAAAGTCCCGTCGTTTCGAGGTCGAAAACGCAGAAAACGTCGTTTTCAAAGTCGGCGTTTCCGTCTCCGAACACCGCGGTTGCCGTGTCGTCGACAAAGTATGCCTCAATTCCGTAAATAATCTTGAAATCGGCGCCCGCCTTTTCCGCTTCCGTCATTATTTCGGGGTACGCCTGCAGGTTTCCGTGGTCGGTTACCGCAACGGCGGAGTGTCCGTATCTCTTTACCGTCTCGACAACGTCTTTCGGCGAAAAAACGGAATCCATCGTTGACATGGTCGTGTGCAAATGCAGTTCGACGCGCTTCTTTTCGGCTTTGTCGGTGCGTTTTATCTCTTTAATTACGGCGATTGCGCGCGGAGAAATTTCGATTGCGCCGTCGTCGAATTTGTTATTCTGCATAACGCCTTTAAGAATGACGCACGCGCCGTCTTTTACCGCGGACATCTCCGCGTCGTCAGCCGCGTCGTATATCAGTCTTACCACCGCCGACGCGTCGCGGTCGGTGATATAAAAGGATACTATGCACTTGTCTTCTTTTTTGGTGAGTTTTTTCTGATATGAAAACACCTCGCCGCATATGGTGAACTGCTCTTTTCCGATTTTCGCGTCTCTTATCGGTATAACGTCGGTTTTGCCGAATTTTCCCATGACGGTTTTCATATCCGACACGTCGAATTTCATTCTTCCCGACTGAATTACGGAGTTTTCAGTATCGGCGCTCGCCTTCGATTCGCCTTCGAATATGGAGCTTCGCCCGGAAACCGATGCTTTTTCTTTTATTTCTTCGCGCGCAAACATCGAAAGCGGCAAAACTTCCTCTTCTCCGCGCTCAATAGTTGTAACGCCGGTAAATTCGACTGTATAGCGCTCGCCGAACATGCGGTAAATCACGTCGGAAATGAGTTTGTCGCATCCGCCCGACAAAAGAAGCTTCTTTCCGCCGTTTTTGAGCGAGATTTTCAGCACGTTTTCGTCTGCGCTGACTTCCGCGCCTTCAAGCGCGCTTTCGGCGCCCTCGAAAAAGCCGTTTCCGAGAGACGTCATCTTTGAAAGCTCGTAAAATACGTGGGGAACGTACCTTATGCTGAAAGGCGTGTTTTCAAAATGCGGGTAAATCGCCATAAACTGCAGTTCGTACGCTTCTTTTATTCCGTTTTCGACTTTTTCTATCCTTTCGGGCGGAAAATAAACGTCAAACGTACAATTCGCCTGTATCATACGTTTGTCCACGTCCGCGCTGAGACGAAAGTCGGCAACGTGCTCAAGCACGTTTATATCGTCTTTATTCTGCGGCGAATATTTTTTGAATTTTTCCGCAAAACCGGTTTTTGCCATTCCTCGTTACTGTACCTTTACTTTTATTTTTCCGAAATTTGTTCGTAATGCAGTTTTTCCGCTTCGGAAAGCAGAATTTCATATATCTTGTCGGCGGGTATGCTGCCGATTATCTCGCCTTTTTTGAAAAGCAGCGCCTTTCCGTCTCCGCCCGCAACGCCGATATCGGCTTCCCTCGCCTCACCCGGTCCGTTCACGGCGCAGCCCATCACGGCGACGGTCATATCCCAGTCCTTGTTTTTGAGCTCGTTTTCGATGCGTTTTGCCGTCTCGAACACGTTGATATTGCACCTCGAACACGTCGGGCAGGACACGACCTTTACACCTTTTCTCAGCGACAGCGCGGAAAGTATGTCCTTTGCCGCCTCGACTTCCTTTACGACGTCGTCGGAGAGGGATACCCTCATTGTGTCGCCTATTCCGTCGCACAAAAGCGCGCCGAGTCCTATACTTGATTTAATAAGCCCCATTCTCTCGGTGCCCGCTTCGGTAACTCCAATATGTATCGGGCAGTCGGTCATCTGCGCGAAAATTCTGTTCGCCTTTACCGCCTTTTCGACGTCGGAAGACTTTATCGACACGACGATGTCTTCAAAATCGAATTTTTCAAGCAGTTTTACGTGGTACATCGCGCTTTCGGCAAGCGCTTCCGCGCACGGCGAGCCGTATTTTTCAAGCAGATGCTTTTCGAGCGAGCCGCCGTTTACGCCGATTCTTATCGGGATGTTTTTGCTCTTACATTTATCCGCAACCGCCTTTACGTTCTCGTCGGAGCCGATGTTGCCGGGGTTTATCCTGATTTTGTCTATGCCGTAGTCGGCGCAGGCAAGCGCGAGTTTATAGTTGAAATGTATGTCCGCAACGAGCGGAATACCGGTATGTTCCTTGAAATAAGGAATGTTTTTCGCGCAATCCTCGTCGGGAACGGAAAAACGCACGATGTCGCAGCCCGCCTCTTCAAGCCTTTTTATCTGCGCAAGCGTCGATTCCCTGTCCGAAGTCTTTGTAAACGTCATGGACTGTATCGCAACAGGGTTGCCGTTTCCTATTTTTACTTTACCTATCTTTACTTCCCTTGATTTTCTTCTTTCCACGTCTTTCTCTCCCCGCTTATCTGAAAATCAGCTTCACTATGTCGTTATAGGTGATGAATACCATAAAGAATAAAATGAGCACAAGGCCCGCCGCGTGAACGTAGCCCTCGTATTTCGGGTCAACCGGCTTTCCGCGTATGAGTTCTATCAGCATAAAGAACAGCCTGCCTCCGTCAAACGCCGGCAGCGGAAGCAAATTTATAATTCCTACGTTTAACGTCAGCATCGTGAGTAAGAACAAGAGCGATTCCCGGCCGTATGACGCCGTCTCCTTTACCTGACCGATGACTCCGACAGGACCCGACAGCGTTTCGACGCCGTATCTGCCCCTGAACAGGTTCAGAAGCGAGCTCCACAGCACGCGTATCGACGAAAATGCCTGGCAGAAGGTTTGCTTTACAAATTC
>JAGDBE010000159.1 GCA_017959195.1 Clostridia bacterium
ATTTTGAATCTTCCCGAAAATGATGACGTGCAGCTCGGTTTTTCCGACTTTTCGGAGTGTCCCGAATGGGCGAGAAGCGCGTTTTCCAACCTCGTTTCGGCTGAAATCATGAACGGCACGGGATACGGCGAACTGCTTCCGGGAAATGCGCTCACAAGGGCTGAAAGCGCGGAAATCTTATGCAATATCGCGGACTTTTCGGCAGACGCGTTTTCGGTAGCAAAGAAAAGCGGCAAAAACCTCTTTAATTTGTTCGGCCTGTTTTCGTAAAACAATTACAAACAAAAAAGAACCGTAATTTCATTACGGTTCTTTTCATTTTTCTTTATTTTTCTTGACAAACGAAAAAAACAGTGGTATGATTTGTATAACAAATCATACTATAAGGAGGCGCTTATTATGAACACGCCGAAAGGAAAATACGCCTGGACCGCTACGGTCGGCGAAAAAGGGCAGATAGTCATTCCGAAGCAGGCGCGCGAGATTTTTTCGATAAATCCGGGAGACACGCTTATACTGCTCGGCGACGAAAAGCGCGGAATTGCAATTCCACCGAAAGACACTTTTGAAAAACTGACAAAACTCGTTTTTAAGGAGGATAAAAAATGATTCCCGTTCTGGAGGTTGAAAACCTTGTAAAAACCTATCCCTCGTTCCGTCTGGGAGAAGTGTCCTTTGCTCTGGAAGAAAGCAGCATAATGGGCTTTATCGGCCGCAACGGCGCGGGAAAGACGACGACTCTCAAATCAATTCTGAATATAATTCATCCCGATTCGGGAGACATCCGCTATTTCGGAAAAGAGCTTTCCGGAAACGAAAAGGAGATAAAACAGCGCATAGGCTTTGCCGGCGGCGCGGTAAACTACTATCCGAGAAAGAAAATTGCCGACATAATCGAGGTTACGCGCAGATTTTACGATAACTGGGACGAAAATGCTTACAAAAAATATCTCGATATTTTTTCTCTCGACCCGAATAAAACGCCGATGGAGCTGTCGGAAGGCATGAAAGTGAAATTAAACCTCGTCATCGCGCTGTCCCACAAAGCAAAGCTTCTCATTCTCGACGAGCCGACGTCGGGGCTCGACCCCGTTTCGCGAGACGAGCTTCTCGACATCTTTACCGAGCTTAAAAACCGCGGAGTCGCGATCCTCTTTTCGACGCACATCACGTCCGACCTCGACAAGTGCGCAGACCGTATAACCTACATAAAAAACGGCAGACTCATCGCGTCGAAAAAGACGGAAGACTTCGTTTCGGAGCACAGGGAGCGCGGCGAAGGAAACAACCTCGAAGAAATCATGCTGAGGTACGAAAAGGAGGATTATCATGAAAAATTTGCTGACTAAGGAAATACGGCTTTCGTCGCATATTTTGAGTTATCTTTTCGTTTTGTTTTCGGCAATGGCGCTCATCCCCGGATATCCGATACTGTTATGCGCGTTTTTTACCTGCTTCGGGATTTTTCACACATTCCAGAACGGCAGGGAGACAAACGACGTGCTTTACACGGTGCTTCTGCCGATAGACAAGAAAGACGTCGTCAAGGCGAGATTCATTTTCGTCTGCTTTATACAGACAATAGCGTTTGTGCTTGCGGCGGCGTTCACGTTCGTGCGCATGACGTATCTTGCAAAAGCCGCTCCGTACGCGGAAAACCCGATGATGAACTCAAATCCCGTATTCCTCGCATGGATACTTCTTGTTTTCGCGCTTTTCAACGTAATTTTCGTCGGACCTTTCTATAAGACGGCGTACAAATTCGGAAAACCGTTCGTGGAATTTATAATCGGCTCGATGTTGATAATCGGTATAGCAGAAGTTCTTCACCACGTTCCCGGACTTGAATTTCTCAATACGTCGGAAAAACTGCCTTTGCAGTTTGCATTACTGCTTGCAGCGTTTGTGATTTACGTTTTCGCGACAGTAATTTCCTGCCGCGTTTCGCAGAAAATTTTTGAAATGCTCGATCTGTAAAGCCGTAAAAAAGGAGGCGTAACGCCTCCTTTTTTTATTACAAAAAAACTCTCGCGTAATTGAAAAAACTCTTGACAAATTGTATCGCACGCGATATAATATTATCGAAAATCGTACTCGATATACTTTTGAGGTGAAAAAATGAACGACGGATACGATGCCTTAAGGCTGAAAAACCAGCTGTGTTTTCCGCTGTATGCGGTTTCAAACCTTATTACCAGAAAATATAAGCCGCTGCTTGACAAGCTTGACCTTACCTACACCCAGTATATTGTGATGATGGTGCTATGGGACGAAAAAAAGGTCAACGAAAAATTTCTTTGCGAAGCTTTGTGTCTAAAATCCAATACGCTGACTCCTCTGATTAAGAAGCTGGAGAAAAAGGGATACGTCAAGAAGTGCAGAGACGAGGGAGACGGGCGCAATATTGTCATCACGCTGACGCAGGAGGGAAGAAAACTCCGCGATAAGGCGCTGTGCGTTCCTGAAGCCATCTCAAAGGAGTTTTGCCTGACTCCGGAAGAAGCGGAGTCGACGTACCGGGTCTTATATAAAATACTCGACGGAGAAAAGAAGAAGCGTTCAAAAGGCAAAACGGAAAAAGGGAGAAAAAGTGAATAGATCATGAAATACGGAGAAAGTGTATTCGACATCGTTTATCTGCTGTTTGCCGTAATTGCGGGAATAATCATTCTTTGCTTACGCAGGGATAAAATCGGAAAACTGATGGGCTATGCCGTTCTCATTCTCGGGTGCGGCGACGCGTTCCACCTCGTTCCGCGCGTGCTTAATTAATTTA
>JAGDBE010000160.1 GCA_017959195.1 Clostridia bacterium
AAGATAAATAAAGGAACGCATTATTATGAAATGTTTGGGTATTGACTACGGCACGACGTCGGTTAAAGCCGCGCTTTTCGACGAAAACTTAAACCAGCTTTCGGTTTTGTCAAAGGACTACACCCTGATTACAAAGGGCGACACGGTTGAGTTTCCCGCCGAAAACTACGTGAGCATCTTAAAAGAGCTGCTCTCGGAAATCGGCTTTGCGGACTGTCTTGCCATAGACACGCAGTGCGAGACGCTCATTCTGACGGACGGAGACGGAAATCCGCTCCGCAACGCCATAGTCTGGCTTGACAACAGGGCGGAAAAAGAGGCGCGCGAAATCGAGGCCGCTTTCGGAAGAAAAAAGGTTTACGAAATTACGGGACAGCCCGAAATTACGGCGACCTGGCCTGCCTGCAAGCTTTTATGGGTAAAAAAGAACGAGCCGGAAGTCTGGGCGAAAACCAAGAAGATATTTTTACTTGAAGACTATCTTCTCTACAAGCTCACCGGCAAATTCGCAACCGAAAAGACGCTCCAGTCGTCAACCATCTATTTCGACATCCACAAGGGCGTATGGTGGAAGGAAATGCTCGACTACATCGGCGTTTCGGAAGACATGCTGCCCGAACTTTTCGACAGCGCGTCGCTTGTCGGAGAATACGGCGGTACGAAAATAGTTACGTCGGCAATAGACCAGATAGCGGGCGCGATAGGCGCGGGAGTTATCAAAAAGGGCATTGTCAGCGAGATGACGGGAACGACCATGGTCGTTTTCGTGCCCACGGACAAGGTTCCCGAATACAATGAAAGCAGCATCGTTCCCTGCCACTACAACTACGACGGCTCGTACGTGCTTCTTTCGTGGAGCCCCACCGCGGGAATGGCGCTCAAATGGTTCAAAAACGCGTTTTTACCCGAATATTCGTTTGCGCAGATAGACGTTTTGGCAAAAGACATACCCGTCGGCTCCGACGGAGTTACGTTCTTGCCGTATCTCTGCGGCTCGACCATGCCGAAATACAATCCCGACGCGAGAGCAAGCTTTACGGGAATTACGGCGGAGCACAAACCCGCCCACTTTGCGAGAAGCATTATGGAAGCCATTTCCTGCATGCTCAAAAGCAGTCTTGACTATCTCGGCATTGAAGCAAGCGAGATCAGGTCGATGGGCGGCGGCGCAAACAGCGCGCTGTGGTGTCAGATGAAGTCGGACATAACCGGAAAAACGCTCGTAACCTTGAAAAACAAGGAGACGGCGTGCCTCGGCTCTGCTATTCTTGCAGGCGTGGGATGCGGATATTTCGAATCGGTTGAAAAAGCGGCTTCGCTTATCAAAACCGACAAGACATACGTACCCTCGGGAGAGGATTACACAAACGTTTACAAGGCGTTCTTAAAATACGACGACATTCTCAACGTTAAAAAATAAAAAACGGAAAAGGAAGTGTTATTATGATAAAAGCGGCTTTCGTCGGATTCGGCGAAGTAAACACCCCTCTCGACATTATTATCGGAAAATGCAAGGCGGCTGAGGAAAACCTCAAA
>JAGDBE010000161.1 GCA_017959195.1 Clostridia bacterium
GTAGGTACAGCTTACGACTCGTCCGCACTTTACGGCAAGTCGTTCTACCCGGTAGTAGCTCCCGAACCCGTTTCGGCTCCTACTTCCGCTGCAGCTGCAGCTACAAACCTCAGAACACACGCAGCTCTCAGATTTACCGCAACGTCCAGCGATTACAACTCGTTTGACGCTCTCGGATTCCTTCTCTCGAGAAAAGACTCGATGCAGGCATACGGCTTCACCGAACTGACTCACGAAACTCAGGTTTCCGGCCAGAACCTCTACATCGAAGCTATGTGTGTTGACGCAACTCACAACCGTATTTATGCCGACGACAACAACGGAACGAGAACCTACTCCGTACTCGCTTCCATCCCGGCAGACAAGACGGCTACAGTATTCGTAGCAAGACCGTTCGTACTTCTCAACAACTCGTATCTCTACGGTGTAGCTATGGAAGGCTGCTACGACACTCTCAGCGCATAATTGACTTAGTTCAATTAAACAGCCCTCGCAAGAGGGCTGTTTTTTTATGCTTTTTTCAATTTTCGGGCGGTTTTCCGCCCTTTTTTGCGCCTTTTTTGCATCTTTTTTTCCTCTTTTTTATCCGCAGTCCGCGTTTTTCGCAAAATAACCTTTCGGATAGGAGCAAAGCGGGCATCTGTCGGGCGGAGTATTGCCTTTTACGGTATATCCGCAGTTAAGGCAGGTCCAGGTCGTTTCGGCGCTTCCCGAAAACGCGCTTCCGTTTTCCGTTTCCTTTGAAAGTTTCTTATACGTGCCCTCGTGGCTCTTTTCCACGGTGCCGGTCATGCGGAATTTATCGCCGATTTCGGTAAAGCCCTCCTCGTACGCCGTTTTTGAGGCGTCGGGGTAGAGTTCGCCGCTCTCAAAGTTTTCGCCCGACGAAGCGTTTTTAAGATTCGTTATCGTGTCGCCGATTTCGCCGAGATATTCGAGCCAGATTTCGGCGTGCTCCTTTTCGTTGCCGGCGAAAGCCGAAAAGACGTCTGCGATTTCTTCAAAACCGTCTTTTTTTGCAATATCCGCAAAAATCGCGTACTTTGTATATGCCATGGCTTCGCCGTTTGCGGCGGTCCTTAAATTCTGCTCGGTTTTTGTTCCCGAAAGCGCGCTTTTTACTCTTTTTTTCATTTATATCTTCATTTCGTCAGTTTTTAAATATTGCGGCCCCCGGTTTATATTATGTTTTTTTGTGCGAATAAGTTAAAAATCAAATAGGAATATTATATTTAATATGTATAAAATGATGAAAACATCTTGAAAAGTGCGGTTTTTTGTGATAGAATATACTGTAATACTTTATAAGGAGAAAAATGCCTTGCAGAAAGAAATGGAATTCCCGTCCGAACCGCTTTACGACGCGGAATATTTTATGCGCGCCGCGGAAGCCGCGATGTTCGCGTTCGGAAGCCCGATAAGTTTTGAAAAACTCGCAAAAGCGATAGGCGCCGACGTGAAAGACATCCCGGAGGTTCTTCGCGCCATGGCGCCGAAATACAAGGACTCGGCGATAGAAGTTCTTGTGCTTGACGGCTACGCGCAGCTCTCCACTAAAAACGAGTATGCGGACATTGTCCGCAACACGCTTGAAATAAGAAAGAACATGCCGCTCTCACGCGCCGCCCTTGAGGTGCTTGCGATAATCGCCTACAACCAGCCGGTTACGAGGACGTTTATCGACAAGGTGCGCGGAATAGAGTCGCCGTCGGTCATAATATCCCTTCTCGACAAGGGGCTTATCGAGGAAAGCGGACGGCTTGACGCGCCGGGGCGCCCGATTTTATATTCGACGACTCCCGCATTCTTGCGCGTATTCGGGCTTGAATCGGTAGAAAAACTAAACGAAATCCCCGAGCTTGCGCTCTTTACCAGGCAGATTGCCGAAAAGAGAAACGAGCTTCTGGTTTCCGAAAAGGCGGAAAGCGCCTCGGTTCAGGTGCCGGGTCAGCTTTCGCTTGAAGGGAAAAACGACGTTCCGACGGAAGAAGAAAAAGAAACTTAAGGAGTTTTAATTAAAATGGCATTTGAAGTGTGCAAAGGCACGCTATACGTCGTGCCGACGCCGATAGGAAATCTTGCGGACATGACGGAAAGGGCGCTTGAGGTCTTAAAAAACGTAGATTTTATCGCGTGCGAGGACACGCGCGTTACCGGAAAGCTCCTTTCGTTTTTCGACATAAAAAGCAGTTTTGTAAGTTACCACGAGCACAACAGGAAAAAGCAGGGAAGCCTCATTCTCTCGCGGCTTCTTTCGGGTGAGAGTGCGGCGCTCGTTACCGACGCGGGCGTGCCCGCGATATCCGACCCCGGTGAAGATCTGGTGCGTCTATGCGTTGATCACGGCGTTCCCGTCGTTCCGCTTCCCGGCGCGTGCGCGTTCGTTACGGCGCTTTGTGCTTCGGGAATGGACTCGCGCAGGTTCTGTTTCGAAGGTTTTCTGCCGTCTGACGAAAAAGAGAAAAAAGAAGCGCTTTCGGAATTGAAAAGTGAAAAAAGAACAATGATATTCTACGAGGCGCCTCACAGACTGTCTGACACGGCAAACGTTATGCTCGAAGTTTTGGGCGACAGGAAAATTTGTGTTGCGCGCGAGCTTACGAAATTAAACGAGGAAATAACCGTCCTTTCGCTATCACAATTCTGCGAAAAGTTAAAAAATACCCCGCCGAAAGGGGAATACGTTCTCATAATCGAGGGATTAAAGGGCGAAAAGCCGTTTTTTGAGGGCTTGAGCATAGAAGAGCACGTCGGATTTTATATGAAGCAGGGCATGGACAAGATGAATGCGATAAAGGCGTGTGCAAAGGACAGAGGCGTTTCCAAAAACGAGATTTACAAGCATTTTATATAGTTATGGACAACATTTTTGACGGAAAAAAGAGGTACAACTCCTTCGATTCGTTTTTCAAGGCGAAATTCGGCTGCAAGGTTGCGAAAATTCCGCTAAACGGCGGTTTTACCTGCCCGAACAGAGACGGAACGAAAGCATTCGGCGGCTGCATATATTGCTCGGAGAGCAAAAGCGGCGAGTTTGCGGGAAACCCCGAAGACTCCGTGGAAGTCCAGTTTGAAAAAATCAAGAGCATGATGGCTTCGAAGTGGAAGGACACGAAATACATGCCGTATTTTCAGGCGGGGACCAACACCTACGCTTCTCTTGAAAAATTAAAGCTTCTCTACGAGCCTGTGCTGAAAAAGGAAAACGTTGTCGCTTTCAGCATTGCGACGCGTCCCGACTGCATTGAAAGCGACGTACTCGATTATCTCGAAGACGTATCGAAAAGGGTATTCTTAACGGTTGAGCTCGGTCTTCAAAGCGTTTTTGACGAGACGGGCGATATTATCAACCGCCGCACGACCTACGCGGAGTTCCTTGACTGTTTTTACAGGCTTAAAGAAAGGAACATTCCCGTCTGCGTGCACCTTATAAACGGGCTTCCGAACGAGGATTACGGAATGATGATGCACAGCGTGAAAACGGTATCCGATCTTCACCCGTGGGCGATAAAACTTCACATGCTGCACATTCTCAAAGGTACGGTCTGCGAAAAGATGTATCTTGACGGAAAAATCAAGGTCTTTTCGCTTGACGAATACGTAAAACTCGTGTGCGACGAGCTCGAAATTACAGACAAAAACATTGTGATTCAGCGCCTCACCGGCGACGGCGCGAGGGACGCGCTTATTGCTCCGCTCTGGAGCATAAAGAAGTTCGAGGTGCTCAATTCCATTGACAGGGAATTCGAAAGACGGGGCACCTATCAGGGAATTTACGCAAATTAAGATTACAGCCGAAAGGATGAGTAATAAATGATTGAAATCAGTCATCTTGTAAAAAAATACGGAGATAATTATGCGCTCGACGACATAAGCTTTACCGTGCAGAAGGGCGAAATCGTCGGATTTCTGGGCCCGAACGGCGCCGGCAAAACGACGACGCTCAACATTCTGACGGGGTATCTGTCGGCAACCTCAGGCAGTGCGAAAATCGACGGGATAGACATTCTTGAAAATCCCATGGAGGCGAAAAAGCACATCGGATTTTTGCCCGAACACCCGCCGCTTTACCTCGACATGACTGTCAAAGAGTATTTGAAATTCGTGTTCGACCTCAAAAAATGCACGCTGAACAGGACGAAGCATCTTGCCGAAATCTGCGGCATTCTTAAAATCGACGACGTTTATACCCGCCCGATAAGCCACCTCTCCAAAGGTTACAGGCAGAGAGTCGGCATAGCGCAGGCGCTTATCGGAAATCCCGACATACTGATTTTCGACGAGCCCACCGTCGGTCTTGACCCGAAGCAGATAATCGAAATAAGAAATCTCATTACGGGGCTCGGCAGAAAGCACACGATAATATTAAGTTCGCACATTCTTTCGGAAGTTCAGTCGGTATGCGACAGAATAGTTATCATAAACAAGGGCAGAATCCTTGCCGACGCGAAAAAGGACCAGCTTGAAGTGTTCACCGGCGCAAGAAAGCTTATTGCAAAAATTACCGGCGACAAAAAAGAGGTTCTTTCGCTCATCAACTCCATTTACGGAGTTACCCGCAGCGAGTGTCTCGACGAAGCAGACGGCGACGCGTTCTCGTATCTTATCGAAACGCAGAGCGACGTCGACGTTCGAAAGATGCTCTTTACCAAAATTTCGCAGAAAGGTCTGTTTATGGTGGGACTTGAACCCGAAGGCGCAAGCCTTGAGGACGTATTCATCACCCTCGTAAACAAAAACGAGCCTTACAAGCCGCCGGTTGAGGAAGATGAGCCGGCTGACGAATCCGCGCAAGAATCCGAAGCGGTTTCGGAAGATAAAAATGAAAATGAAGGAGGAAACGCATAATGGGAGCGATTTACAAAAGAGAAATGCTCGCGTACTTTACATGCCCGACGGGCTACGTATTTGCCGCGATATTTTTCGCAATTTCAGGCGCGGTTTTCTCCATAACCACTTTCGGCGTTCAGTCGACGGGCACCGGAACGTACTTTACGTTCATGCTTGTGTCTTTCATAGTGCTTATCCCGCTTCTCACAATGAAGCTTCTCAGCGAGGAAAGGCGCAGCAAAACCGAGCAGATACTTCTCACCACGCCGGTGAGCCTTATGGAAATAATATTTGCAAAATTCTTCGCCGCGTACACGCTGTTCACGGGAACGCTCGTAATTTCGTCGGCGGTTAACACCTACGCGCTTTACAGAATAGCAAAAGAGCAGGAAGACGTTATCAGCAAGCTCAATCTGCCGACGGTTATCGGCAGCATCGTCGGAATACTGCTCATAGGCGGCGTTTTCATATCTATCGGACTGTTCCTCTCGTCGCTTACCGAAACGCAGATAGTCGCGGCGATATCCTCGATAGGCGCGTTTATATTCATCTTTTTGCTGAGTGTAATCCCGTCTTTCTTTGAAAACAGCATTATAAGAACGGTAATTAAGTGGATATCCGTATTCGACAGATATTATACCTTTACCGCGGGCGTTTTTGACATTACGGCGGTAATATACTATATCAGTCTTACGGTGGTATTTCTTTTCCTGACAATACGCGTTTACGAAAAACGCAGATGGTCTTGAAAAAGGCAGAGAAAAAAGTATGAGAGGGAATGGAAATGAATAAACGTTTTTCATCAGCAAAATTCAAATACGGTTCTGTTGCGTTGACGTTCACAATAGTTTTCGTAATATTCGTGATACTTTTCAATGCGATTTTTTCGGTTGTTGCCAACAAAAAGGGCGGTTTTTACGTTGACCTTACCGGAGAACAGATTTATTCTCTGTCGGAGCCGACTCTCGACGCGATAAGCGGACTTCAGAAGAACGTAGAGATAATCTTCTGCATGACGGAGGACAAGCTCGACGATTCGACCGAAATGTCGTATATCAAAAGGCTTGCCGAAAAATACGTTTCAGCGAGCGACAAGATATCCGTTTCTTACGTTGACTGCGTAAAAAATCCGACGTTCTTCAACCAGTTCAAGAAGTCGAGCACAGACACCATATCCATGACGTCTGTCATAATAAACTGCGCCGAAAACAAGAGATACGTCGTGTATAAAGCGGAAAACTTCTTCAAATTCACGTCGGAAACGCCTACCAGAATATTTGCATATGACGGCGAAAACAAATTTACGAGCGCTATAATGCAGGCGGCGCTTAACACGATGCAGAAGGCGGCGTTTATAAAAGGACACGGAGAACTGCACAGCGACGCGTTCAGCGCACTGCTCGTAGAGCAGGGATACGAAGTATCCGACATAAATCTCAAGGAAACAAGTGCGGAAGAGCTCGCGCAATACAATCTTCTCATAATCTGCAATCCCCTGTATGACTATACGGGCATTTCCGATATGCAGGAAAACAGAGTTAACGAGATAAGCATGCTTAACGATTATCTGAACAAGAATTTCGGAAATCTTATGGTGTTTATAGATTACGAAACTCCGGGTCTCAAAGAATTCTCGGCATTCCTCGCCGACGACTGGGGAGTTTCGCACAGCGAAGGCGGACTTATAGTTGAGAGCGCCGACTCGGCGGTTTCGTCGCTTGTCGCAACCTTTATTGGAACACCCGACTCGACCGGCGAATACGCGACGAAAATACACGCGTCGGTTACTAAATCGGGCGCACAGGCAACGCTGTTCGGCTATGCAACTCCTTTGAATATAGAGTTTTCGGAAAAGGCGAACAAGAAAGTAGACGCCGTTTACAGAACTTCAAAGAAGGCTCAGCTCTACAAAGACGGAGAAATCGTATCCGCTTCGTCCGCGCCCGTTATGACGCTGTCGACGTATACGAAGGTTTACAACAACAGTAAAAAGCAGGCAAACGTTCTCGTATGCGGTTCTATCGATTTTCTCAACCACATTTCGAACAATGCATACGCAAACGCCGACATTTTAAAGAGCGCGTTTGCTCTCATGGGCAACGTAAACGTGGTTACGGGCATAGATTACAAGGTAATTGAGGACACGACGATTACGGTGTCCCAGAAGGCGTTCAGGGCAAACGTAATCAGACTCTCGGTTATCATCCCGCTCATAATTGCGGCAATCGGAATATTTGTTTATATAAAGAGGAAAAAGGCTTAATGGGAAATACTGAAAAAAGCGGAAAGAAAACGGCTTTTGCAAAAGAAAAAATTACGATAATCATACTTGCGGCTCTTGCGCTGATTCTGGGAGCGGTATATCTTATACTCGTTATGTTCGGCGGTAAAACGCAGACGGTATACTCTCCTTACGACAGCAAGGGCGACAGGCTCGATTACACGTTTTACGCCAAAAAAGGACAATTCACCAAGACCGAAAAAGATGACGGCTCGATTGTCATCGAAACCGACGGCGAGGTGGAAGTTACCACAAAACCGTTTATTTTTGAGGAAATTGCGAGAAACGACGTTGCGGAAATAAAGGTTGAAAACCAGTACGGCGGATTTACCGTTTACAGAGACGAATATACCGGTAATTTCTTCTTCAAGGGCAACGAATATCAGTTATACGACCACGAAGGCCTCGAGTATATGATTTTCTACGCAAGGTCGTTCCTTGCCGACAGCAGACTCGAAGAGGACTACAATACGCAAGAGGAGCTTGCGTCGTTCGGGCTTGACGAAAAGTCCCAGAAAACGATAATAACCGTTACCGACAACAAGGGAAACAGCAACACGGTTTACGTCGGCTCAAAGCTTGTAACAGATACGGGTTATTATGCAAAACACGCGGACAAGCCGTACGTTTACGTCGTAAGCATTAACTACGAGTTATTCATGAGAAGCGTGAACAACTATTTAAGCCCGATTATCGCAGAGCCGCTTTCGAACACCGAATACTCGTACGTTGACGAGTTCGATATTGCGAAAAACGGCGAGATGTTTATGGCAAGCCGCATTGTGCCTGAGGAAATGCGCTCGTCGACCGGCAAAAACGATTTGCACAGGCTGACGTATCCAAGCGGATATTCGGCGTCCCTCAGCAGTTATTACAGCGCGCTTTACAATTTCATTGACATAAAAGGCTCTCAGGTTGTCGAGACGAACGTACTCAAGAATTCGACGGAGGAGAGGGCGGCGGAGTTATTTGAAAAATACGGCTTTACCGTTCCTTCAAACGACGTTTACTATTCCTACAACGGCAAGGCAAGGCGCTTCATTACCGGAAACAAGTTCACCGACTCCGACGGAAAGACCGTTTACTACGCATATTCGTACTATATGGACACGATAGTAAAGCTTCCGCTTGAAAACGCGCCGTTTCTGGAATACGAGCTCATTGACTTTATCGACGTGAACATTTTCAGGACCAATATCAACAACGTAAAATCGATAAACGTAAGATATTCGGGCAAAGAATACGAATTTACCCTTTCCGGTTACGGAAAAGAACTTGAAGTTAAAGAAGAGAGAACGGGAAGAAAGATAGACGTCGATTCGTTCAGGCAGTTTTATATAAGCCTGCTCAACATCAAAATCGAAGGATACGACACCGACAAAACCGCGTCGTGTCCGACGGAATTTGAGTTTGACGTAAGCACCTCGTTCGACGAATTATACAGATATTCATTCGGAACGATATCCACGACGAGAAGCCGCATAAAGCTCGACGAGGACTCCGAATTCTACACGAACAGAGCGTATATAACGACGGCAATAGAAAAACTTGACGCGCTTATGAGGGGCGAAAAACTCGAAGCGGACTATTAAAAGACGTACGGAAGGCGGAAATGACCGTTTCTCTTGTAAAAGGAGTAAGACCGGTTACGCTTTACGGCATTGCCGGACAAAAGCACCTTTTTTTCGATTCCGCGCTCTTATACAAAGCGGTAAAGGGCGAATAATTGCCGAAAAATGATTGAAAAACGGCAAAAAAGCGTTTAATAGTCATATTTTGTCGCATAAAAATCAATAAAATATACGCATTTTACTTGACATAATACCGAAAATGCGTTAAAATAAATTATAAATAAGTACTTTGATTGATAATCAAATCAGAAACGGAGAATGACCATGTCAGAAGAAACATTTGATTTTGAACAGGAAGTATTTACGCTGACTGACGAAGAGGGAAACGAAAGCGATTTTGAATTTATCGGAAAAATAGAACTTGACGGCAATACCTACGTCGCTTTGATACCCGTTGAGGGAAAAGACGAAGAATACGTGATATTGAAGATAGTCAAGGACGAAGAAGGCGACGAAATTCTTGTTACCATCGAGGATGACGACGAATTTGACAAGGCCGCCGACGCTTTTGAAGACGAATTCATGTCGGAAATAGATTTAGACGCCGGAACGGAAGAAAGCAAAGAATAATTAAAGCATAAACGCATATAATATAACAGGCGAAGTAGCGGCATAAGAGATTATGCTGGAGGGTGCGTGATGTTTGCTTCTATAAACCCACATCACGAAATTGGAGCTCATTTGTTCCGAAGCAAGATGCAGACCTCCTGACATTCCTGATTCCCGTATGAAACAGGACGGAAAAGAACCGGAATTCATCAGACGTTGGTAGCACAACAGCGGAGGACAGAGCACCGCCTTGCAGAAGCAGGGTTTTTCATTGGCACCACACGGCTCCCCGGCTATGAAACCTAAAAAACGGCGGCTTGAAAAGGCCGCCTTGTTTTGTTTAATGCTGTATGGCAGGTGATAAAGATAAGAACGATTAAGGCGGGCAAAAACGACGACGGCAAGAGAATTGACAAATTTCTTTTAAAAACGCTTTACGGCATGCCGCAGTCGCTTTTGTACAAAATGATACGCACGAAAAAAATAAAACTTAACGGCAAAAGATGCGAGCCCGGCACGCTCATTTCCGAAGGAGACGAGATTGCGTGCTATATTTCCGACAAGTTTTTTGACGACGGCGCAAAAGACGAAAAGTCCGATTTTCTTAAAAACAAAGCGCTTGACTTGAAAAAGAGCGAAATAGTTTATGAAGATGAAAATATCATTCTTATAGACAAGCCGCAGGGAGAGCTCGTTCATTCGGGAAAAGAGGGGGGAGAGCCCTGCCTTTCCGACCGCCTTTGCGGTTATCTTTACAAAAAGGGCGAATATAACCCGAAAGAGCAGAACAGTTTCGCGCCCGCGCTGTGCAACCGTCTTGACAGGAACACATGCGGCATAGTAATCGCGGCAAAAAACGCATCTTCCCTTGCAATAATGAACCAAAAGATAAAGGACAGGGAGCTTCACAAAAAATATCTCTGCACCGTATACGGAGTGCCGGAAAAAAAGGCTGCGACGCTCAAAGACTATCTTTACAAGGATAAGGACAACAATAAGGTTTATATTTTTTCAAGTCCCGGTGAAGCAAAAAATAAGCTGCATATAAAATACGACGACGACATAAAGACGGTCATCACAAAATACAAGGTCTTAAAGGAATTTGAAAACAAATCGCTCGTCGAGGTGGAATTAGTTACCGGAAGAACGCATCAGATAAGAGCGCATCTTGCGTACATAGGGCACCCGATAGTCGGAGACGGAAAATACGGGGTAAACCACAAAACCAAGACGGGAAAACAGTATCAGATGTTATGCTCGTACTACTTAAAATTCGATTTCAAGACCGACGCGGGGGTTCTCGGCTACCTTGACGGAAAAGAATTCAAAAGCGGATACAATATGGAAAGCACAAAATGAAAAACGGCGCGGACGCGCCGTTTTATTTTATATTCATAAGGGAATTGAGGGTTACGTACCCTTGAGGATTTTCGCGCATGAGGTTCCATATTCCGCCTCCCGCAAGGGAGTATTCCTCGATTAAAGCGACTTTTGCCTCAAAGCTTCTCGCATCCTCGTACCAGACGACGTGCTCTTTTCCCTTTTCGTCGGTGTAGAAGAAAAACGGCGCTTTTGCGCTTTCGTCAAAACTTATTTCCGCCTTATAGAAAACCGCCGTTTCCAGAGCTTCAACGGTGGATATGGAAACGGCCGACGTAATTCCTCTCTCATACGGCAGCGGCCAGTCGTAGCCGTAATTCGATATTCCAAGAAGAATTTTTTCGGCAGGGATAACCGTAAGCGCATATTCGATAATCCGTCTTACCGAATTTACCGGAGCGACGGCAAGCGGAGGTCCGTACCTATAGCCCCACTCGTACGTCATCAAAAAGACGTAGTTTGCAGCAAAACCGAGGGAAGCGTAATCGATACCCTCGTACAGAAGCCCCGGCTGGTCATTTGCATATTTCGGCGGCAGTGCGACGGTGCAGGAAAAGCCTTCGGCATTAAGCGTTTCGGTCATCGAGCGTATGAATTTAACGTACGCCTCTTTATCTTCGGCAAAGATGTACTCGAAGTCTATGTCGATTCCGTAATATCCTTTTCTCTTTATGTTTTCAAGGCAGTTTGCTATGAGATTTGTTACGGCGTTTTCATCGGAAAGAAGTTCGTGCGCAAGCTCGTTGCTGAAAACTCCGTTTGCTGTTAGCGTTGACAGATGCATGAGCGGCTTCACAGAGTAATTTAAAGCCGCGTCTATGAGGTTTTCGTCGTCGGGGTATATAAGATCCCCTCCCGGAGTAAAACCGTACGTAAAGGGGATTAAAAAGGTCATATACGATATCACCGTATCAAGCAAAGAACCGCTTATGAAATCGTAAGCGTATCCCGTTATTATTTTTTCGCCCGGCGGAGACGAAGCGTAGTTTATTACGATTTCTTTTCCGGCGGGGGCATAGTTTCTGCCGCCGAGAAAGATATTATTCCGCAAAAGGTCTTTTTCAGAAACGCCGTATTTTGCGGCAACCGACGACAAAAGCTCGTCTTCTGAAGGTATATAGGTCTGTTCGGGAAAAAGAAGCGCAAGCGACTGCCCGACGGCAAGAGACGCGTTTTCGTCAAGCCCGTTGTCGTCGATGATTTTTTGGGGGCTCAAATTATACTCCCTTGATATCGAAAAAACCGTATCCGATGGATTTACAGTTATAATCCGCATATTTTTCTCCTTTGCGTTTTATTGATTATTATATTCATAACGCAAAAAAAGGTGAACGTTTTGATATTTTTCCGCATAAAATATAAAAAAACGCAAAAGGGGAAAGAATGATGTGGATATTCGCAAATATGCTGTTTTTGTTTCTGAGGATTTCCGGGACTTCGAGCTTTCCGCCTCCGCTTTCAAAGGAGGAGGAGAAAAAATACTTCGAGCTTTGCCGCAAGGGGGACGAAAAGGCGAGAAACATACTTATTGAGCGCAACCTGCGGCTTGTCGCGCATATAGCGAAGAAATACTACTATTCCGGCTGCGACAGCGAGGACCTCATTTCGATAGGAACGATAGGGCTTATAAAAGCGATAGATTCCTACAACACCGAGGGAAACACGAGGTTTGCGACTTATGCGGGAAAATGCCTGCAAAACGAGATACTTATGTTTTTCAGGGCGCAGAAAAAGCAGTCGGCGGAGGTATCGCTCGCAGACGCCGTCGAGACCGACAAAGACGGAAATCCGCTGACTTATATGGACCTTGTCAGCACCGACGAGGACGTGGCGGAAAAGATTGACTGCAAAATAAAAATGGAGCAGATAGCGGAAAAAATCAATACCGTTCTTACCCCCGTCGAAAAGCAGATAATCATTCTTCGTTACGGGCTCGGTTTTACAAAGCCGATAACGCAGAGAGAGGTTGCATGCAAGCTCGGCATATCGAGGTCGTACGTCAGCAGGATAGAGAAATCCGCGCTCGGGAAGATACGGGATAAGCTGGAGCGCGGCGGGGAATAACCCGAGGCCGGACGGCATATTAATTAGTAAAGAATCAA
>JAGDBE010000162.1 GCA_017959195.1 Clostridia bacterium
GAGCCCCATTCGATATTAAGCTTTTCGCCCTTTATATCCTCTATCTTATCGAGTTTTTCGCGCTCTTTTATCTCCATGAGCTTTGCTTTTAGCATCTTCATGCAGGTTTCCTTGTTCTGAAGCTGGCTTCTCTCGGTCTGACAGCCCACGACGATGCCCGTCGGCTTATGGATAATTCTTACCGCCGAGTCGGTCTTGTTTATGTGCTGACCGCCCGCGCCGCTCGCTCTGTGGGTTTCTATCTCGATGTCCTCGTCCCTTATTTCTATCGCGCTGTCGTCCTGCAGCTCGGGCATGACTTCGACTGACGCGAACGACGTATGCCGTCTTCCCGACGCGTCAAACGGGGACACGCGCACGAGCCGGTGCACGCCGCCCTCGCTCTTTAAATAGCCGTAGGCGTAGTCGCCGGAAATGAGTATCGTCGCGCTCTTTATTCCCGCCTCGTCGCCGTCGAGGTAGTCGAGCAGTTTTACCTTGAATTTATGCTTTTCGGCGTATCTGCAATACATTCTGTAAAGCATTTCCGCCCAGTCCTGCGCCTCGGTGCCGCCCGCGCCCGGATGAATCGCGAGAATGCAGT
The DNA here is from genome assembly GCA_017959195.1 of Clostridia bacterium. Lineage (GTDB taxonomy): Bacteria > Bacillota > Clostridia > Oscillospirales > CAG-382 > UMGS882. Next base: position 584 of record JAGDBE010000162.1, read on the forward strand.
TGTTTTTATCGAATTCGCCCGAAAGCAGCGCTTCTATTCTCTGCGTTTCGTAGCTCTTTTCAATTCTGTTAAGCTCATTTATTACTTCGTCGGTAAAGCTTGAGGTGTCTTCCTCTATCGCCATGTCGACGAGTTCTTTCAACGCCTCCAAACTCTCGGCGAGCTCGTTATACTTCGCCACCGTCGCCTTTGCCGAATTGAGTTCCGACATGACCTTCTGCGCGTCGTCGCGCGTCCAGAAATTGCCCTCGCAGGTTACGTCCTCGAGTTCCTTTGCCTTTTCGGTAAGTTTCTCTATGCCGAGCGCGGATTTGAGTTCCTTTACGTCGGAAAACAGTCCCGCTATTTTTTGTTTCGCTTCTTCAAGTTCTACGATCATACGATATTTTCTCCCTGAAATAATTTATAAAATCATTTTCCCACGCAGAAGTGGGAAAAAATGCTGTCAACCACCGCTTCCGACACCTGTCTGCCGTCGGCTTCGCACAAAAACGAGAGCGCCTGCTCAAGATCGAGTCCCGAAACGTCGCGCGTGAGCGTTTCAAGCGCGGTTTTCGCTCTGTCTACGGCTTCTTTTGCCGAGCTTACCGCCGCGTACTGTCTTGCGTTTGTGAGCACGCAGCCGCTTTCGAGTTCCTCTTTCGATACGTTGTAAAGCGATGCAACTTCCTTTTCGACGTCGTCTTTTCCCTCGTTTTTTTCGGCGGAAACGACGCAGATTCTGTCAAGTCCGAGTGATTTGAAAAATTCCTTCATTTTTTCGGTATCGCCTTCATTTACGGCGATATCCGATTTATTGAGTATCACGATTACGTTTTTATCGGGCGACGCGATTTCCTTTGCAAATTCTTTATCTTCGTCTGAAAGTTCCTTTGAGACGTCGAAGAGCGCAAAGACGAGTTCGCAGTCTTCAAGCGCCTCTTTTGAGCGCTCAACGCCGATTTTTTCTATTTTATCCTCGGTTTTTCTTATGCCTGCCGTATCGGAAACGAGAAGTTTTACGTCGCCGAGCATTAAGCTTTCGCTGATGACGTCCCTCGTCGTTCCCGCAATTTCGGTAACTATTGCTCTGTCATAGCCCGAAAGCATATTGAAAAACGTGGATTTTCCCGTATTGGGAAGTCCCGCGATTACGGTTTTTATGCCTTTTGTAACGGCAAGTCCCGAAGAATAGGTACTTTTAAGCGTTTCGAGTTTCTTTCCGATATTTTCGAGTTTTTCCTTAATTTCCTCGTCGGAAAGGTCGCTCATATCCTCGTCGGGATAGTCGATATAGGCGTAAACCGACGCGAGAATAAGCGTTATTTCGTCGGAAATTTTACGAATGCTTCTTCCGAGTCCGCCGTCAAGTTTTGCACCCGAAAGTTTGAGCGCCGGCATGCTCTCGGCATCGAGCAGTTCCGCCACCGCTTCCGCCTGCGTCAAATCGAGTTTTCCGTTTACAAACGCCCTTTTGGTAAATTCTCCGGCAAGCGCGGGTTTTGCGCCCGCCGCAAAGAGCTGCGCCAGAATTGCCGACACGCCGACGGGGCTTCCGTGGCAGCTTATTTCAACGGTATTTTCCCCTGTATACGAGTGCGGTGCGTAAAAGCAAACCGCGATTCCCGTATCTATTTTTTCGTTGTCCGTCGACCGTATTTCGCCGTAAACGGCTTTATTTGCGGGGATTTCCGAAAGTTTTTTCCCGTTTGCGGGGAAAAAGACCTTTGAGGCGATCTCAAACGCGTCGTCTCCCGACAGTCTTATAACCGAAATTCCCGCTTTTCCGTGCGCGCTCGACAGAGCGCAGCAGGTATGTGTCAAGACTTTATCCCCCTTTTATCACACGTCGGCAAAGTCGATATATTTTGCGCCGTTTGCCGCAATATACTCTTTTCTTGCGTTTATATCGTCGCCGAGCAGGGTGTTGAACATTATGAACGTTGCGTTTTCGTCCTCGGGAAGTATCCTTATGAGCCTTCTCGTCGCGGGATTCATGGTAGTTTTGCTCATCATGTCGGCCTCGTTTTCGCCGAGTCCCTTGGAACGCATTATCCTATACTTTTCGCCGCCGATTTTACTCAAAATTTCCGCTTTTTCACGCTCGTTGTAAGCAAACTGCGTGCCGAATTTTTTCGATTCTATCTCATACAGCGGCGATTCCGCGATATACACCTTTCCCTCTCGTATGAGCGTCGGGAGAAGTCTGTAAAACATGGTCAGAATAAGGGTTCTTATCTGATATCCGTCCTCGTCGGCGTCGGTGCAGATGATTATCTTGTTCCATTTGAGCGAATTCATGTCAAACTGCGTGAGATTCTTGCTCTTTCCCTTTGAGGTGCCGAGTTCCACGCCGCAGCCGATTACTTTTAACAAATCGACGATTATATCGCTCTTGAAAATCTTATCGTAGCTGCTCTTTAAGCAGTTGAGCGTTTTTCCTCTGACGGGGATTGCCGCCTGAAATTCGGGGTTCCTCGCTTGCTTTACGGATCCGAGCGCGCTGTCGCCCTCGACTATATAGAGCTCCCTTTTGGACGCGTCTTTCGAGCGGCAGTTTACGAATTTTTCGACTCGGTTTACGATATCTATGCTCTTTTCGAGCTTTTTCTTTATATTTATTCTTGCGCTTTCGGCGTTCTCTCTGCTCCTTTTATTTATGAGCACCTGGGACGCCGCTTTTTCCGCCTGTTTGGGATTTTCTGCGAAAAACGCCTCGAGCGAGCGGTAGAAAAATTCCGTCATCGCTTCCGCGATAAACGTATTGGTTATCGCCTTTTTGGTCTGGTTTTCGTAGCTCGTTCTCGTGGAATGGGAGTTTACTATGAAAATCAGGCAGTCCTCGACGTCGGCAAACGATATTTTGCTCTCGTTTTTGGAATACTTGTTATTATTTTTCAGGTAGTTGTCGAACGCCTTTACAAACGCGCTTCTCGTCGCCTTATCGGGCGAGCCGCCGTATTCGAGAAAGCTTGAATTATGGTAATACTCGATTTTATTAATCAGATTCGAAAAGCAGAACACCATCTCGATTTTCAGCTTATAGTCGTTCATATCGTTGCGGTCTCTGCCCCGGCACTCGGTCTTGAAATATGCGGGCTTTGTCAGCGCATACGTCCTCGATTCGCCGTCGGTCTCGTATTCGGAATTTTCTTCGGATTCCGTGTTTTCCCCGGTTTCTTCCGTTTCTTTCTCTGTATCTTCGGTTTCTGTTTCCGCTTCCCCGTCGGGTTCCTCGTCCTTTGAAAGCATATAGTTTCCGTCAACGCTGATAAGCTCGTTTACGTAGTCGACAATTCCGTTTTTATAAAGGTATTCGGAATTTTTATGCGTTCCGTCGGCGCACTCGTAATCAAGCGTCAGCGTCAGTCCCGCGTTTGCGACCGCCTGCTTCTTTATAACTTCGTCAAAGTACTCGAACGGCATGCTTATATCGGTGAAAACCTCTATATCGGGCTTCCATTCGATTACCGTTCCCGTTTTCCTCTTTACCGGGTCCTCCTTAACAAGATCCGTTACGGGAAATCCCTTTTTGAAGCTTATGGAATATTTACAGTCCTTCGTGTAGCTCACGACGTTCATATATTCCGACGAAAACTGCGTTGCGCATGCGCCGAGTCCGTTAAGTCCCAGCGAGTATTCGTAAACGTTTCCCGTCTCGTTATCGTATTTTCCGCCGGCGTACATCTCGCAGAAAACGAGCTCCCAGTTGAATCTCTGTTCCTTTTCGTTCCAGTCGAGAGGGATTCCTCTTCCGCAGTCCTCGACCACTATCGAGAAATCTTTTCTTACTTTTACGTCTATTTTATTTCCGAAGCCTTCCCTCGCTTCGTCAACGGAGTTTGCAAGTATTTCGAAAAACGAGTGCTCGCAGCCCTCAAGACCGTCGGAGCCGAAAATTACCGCGGGCCTCAGTCTTACTTTATCCGGGCCCTTGAGCATTGAAATACTGTTGTTATCATAACTGCTCTGCTGTTTTGCCATCTCGCATCTCCTTAAAAAATCCAATAATCCTCAATTTTAAGTTTCCTATGATATTTTAGCATAAAACGCAATCTTTGTCAATTATCGCGCCGCGTGCGCGCAAAAAAATGCGACGCGGAATTTGTAAAGTTATCTTTGAATCTATTGACAAAAATTTCGTACGGTATATAATATTTTCAGGAGGTCTTTTATGAAAATAAAGGTATTATATATAATTATTGCCGTTTTTTCGTAAAAAGACGCTCTGTTTTTTTATAAAGTGAAAAAATCACACCGGAACGGAGAAAAAACATGTTAAAAAACGTAAGATTGAAACCGCCCTTTTTTGAAATAGGCCCAAAAGCCTATCTTTACGGCGAAGAAATGCTCAAACTTGCAAAGGTTATCGACAAAACCGCGATGAAATACGACGTGGACGTCATGGTAACCCCGCAGTACACCGATATAAAGCTGCTTGCGGACAACACCGAAAGAATCTGGGTATTCGCTCAGCACATGGACTGCCTGTATCCCGGAAGGGGCTTGGGCAGCGTGCTTCCCGAAGCGGTTAAGGCGGCGGGTGCGAAGGGCGTTATGCTCAACCACGCGGAGAAGCCGATTTCACTTGAAACGATAGAAAAAACGATACGCCGCGCAGAAGAAAACGAGCTTTTGACCATAGTCTGCGCAAACACCGTCGAAGACGTAAAGACCATTGCGAAAATGTCGCCGGACATGATCGTCGCGGAGCCCACGGAGCTTATCGGAACGGGCACGACGAGCGACTCCAACTACGTTATCGAAACGATAAGGACGGTAAGGGAGATAAATCCCGACATCATGGTGCTTCAGGGTGCGGGAATCTCAAACGGAAAAGACGTTTACGACACGATAAAGCTCGGCGCCGAAGCTACCGGCACGACGAGCGGTATAATGAAGTCGGACAGGCCGTACGAAATGGTTGAGGAAATGCTTTACAACCTCAGAAAAGCCTGGGACGAGCTTCATCCTTGAGGTGCTTTATGAAAAAAGAAACGTTATCTCAGGTTAAAAACGCGTATCTCATCGAAAGCGAATGCATAAAAACCATGCTCGACTATTTTGACGAGGACGCCTTTTCAAAGGCGGTTGAGCTTTTGAAAAACGCCGAAAGAATCGGCGCTTCGGGCTGCGGACATTCGGGCATAATCTGTCAGCATTTCGTTCATCTCATGAACTGCATAGAGCAGCCGGCAAAATTCATTTCCCCCGCCGAAGCGGTTCACGGAGGACTCGGATTTCTGCAGGCACACGACGTGATTATCTTCGCTTCGCGCGGCGGAAAGACCAAAGAGCTTCTCCCCATGCTTGAAATATGCAGATCGAAAAAGGTAAACGTTATTACGGTTACCGAAAACCTTGAGTCTCCGCTTGCAAAGGGCGCGGACGTCGTACTCAAACAGTACGTCAACCGCGAGACCGACAAATACAACTGTCAGGGCACGACCTCGTCGACGGCGCTGTGCATGATTTTCCATGCGCTTCAGACGGCGCTCATTGAGGAGACCGGCTACAAAAACGAGCAGTTCGCGCTCATTCATCCCGGCGGCGCGGTGGGCGAACGGCTCAATC
>JAGDBE010000163.1 GCA_017959195.1 Clostridia bacterium
TAACTTTGCGCCGTCGAGAGCCGAGCCCTGTTTTACTATGAGTTCCGCCATTTCAAGCTTGCGGCGCGCGAAAGTTTCCACGTTTATCGCCGTGGGAAGTTTGAGTATGTTGTAAATAAGCTCCGCCGCGAGAAGTTCGGGATTTATTACCATGGAAAGCTCAAGCTGATGCTTGATGAACGAGAGGTTCGACGTGTTGTATTCCGTGTTTCTGATACGCGCCACAGTGTGCTTTGCGCCCATTTTTCTCGCGATGAAGCACGAGAGCATGTTCAGCTCGTCCGAGTCGGTCGTTGCGACTATAAGGTCGGTCGAGGATATGCCCGCTTCGGTGAGAAGCTCGTAATCCGTGCCGTTTCCGCAAATCGTGCGCACGTCGTAGGAATTCGCAATGTCCGTTATGACGGAAGAGTCGCTGTCAACCGCGGTTACTTCGTGTCCCTCTTTGAGAAAACTCTCTATAAGCGTAACTCCGATTTTTCCGCAGCCGATAATAACTATTTTCATTTTTAGGATAATCCTTTCGTAAAATGTAAAAAGTAAAAAACTTGAAATTTCGTTATTAAGGTATTATAACTTAACCTATATTATACCACGATATCCGAAAAAAGCAAGAGCAAAGAAAATAAAAGGAAAAACGCGGATTATAAAGTCGGTTTTGTTGACAATGAGAGCAAAAAATGATATATTATTATTGAAATAAAGAGGCGGGAGGAAAGGTCGATGGAAGAGAAGAAAATTTCTGAAATTGCGGGAATTATTATCGGTACGGCAATTTTTGCTCTGGTAATACTGTTTATGATTTTCGCCGCGTTTCCGATTCAGGCTAAACTCGGAATGACGGGCGTTGTTATAACCGAAATATGTTTTCTTGCGATTGCGGCGGTTTCTGCGCTTGTTTTTAAGCAGAATCCAAAGGAAGTATTCAAATTAAAGCTCCCGACGCTCTGGGAAATTTTCGGAACGCTGGCTTTGTGCGCCGCAACGTATATTGCGGGTATTACGTCGGTAATGGGAATCGCGGCTTTTTTCCCGACGGCGGCGGCGCAGACAAGCGGAGGCATGCAAAGCGTGATATCTTCCGTTCCGTTTTTCGTGGGACTGCTTGTTATCGGAATACTCCCGGCAATATGCGAGGAAGCTCTTCACAGAGGGGTAATACTGCATTTTTACGGGAAGAGCATTAAAAACGAGTGGATTGTCATAATAGTTATGGGAATTCTTTTCGGAATATTTCATCTCGACCCGATAAGATTTCTTCCGACGGCAATTTTCGGAGGAGCGGTTACCTACGTCGCCTTCAAAACAAAGAGCATCCTGCCGTGCATTATTTTTCACATGCTGAATAATTTTCCCGGCGTTTTTTTCAGTAATATGATGGACGTTTCGCGGGAGATGACGGAAATCCCCCTGCCGAATATGCAAAACGTGTTTTTTGTTGCTTTCGGGTGTATGCTCGCGGCGTCGGTTGTCGTTCCGTGGCTTGTACTTGCTTCGTCGGCAATGTTAAACGTAAATAAAAAGGAAGAAACGGCTCTTACTGTAAAAATCGCCGCGTGCGCCGCGTCGAGCGTACTGCTTTTCGCGGGAGGAGTAGCCGTTCTGATACTCGGAACGATGAAAATTGTCGGAGAATACGGTTTAATGTAACATAAATAGAAATGAGGAAAAAATGAGAGGTAACTACGAGATAAGCGGCATGAGCTGCGCCGCATGCTCCGCACGCGTCGAAAAGGTCGTAGGTTCGCTTGACGGCGTAAAAAACGTAAACGTGAATTTGATTTCCGGCGTCATGACGGTTGAGTTCGACGAGGAAAAGGTAACCGAAGCCGACATGAAAAAAGCCGTCGAATCGGGCGGTTACGGCATGCAGAGGGCAAAGACCTTCGCCGAGAAAAAGGAACAGAAGAAAATAGACGACAAAAAAGAGAGAAGAAATCTGCTGTTCAGATTTGCAGTCTCGCTTGCGTTCCTGCTCCCGATAATGTATCTTTCCATGGGGCATATGATAGGTTTGCATCTGCCTTCTTTTCTTTCTGGTGAGGAAAACGCGCTGAAGCTTGCAATTCTTGAATTTGTTCTCACGCTGCCTGTCGTTGCGGTAAACAGAATTTACTATATCAGCGGCTTTAAAAAACTGTTTTCCGGCGGACCGAATATGGATACGCTCGTCGCGATAGGAACGCTGTCCCCCGTGATTTACGGAGTGTTCGCGATAGTCATGATGATTTTGGGCGGCAGCGGAAGCGCGGGAAAATACGTTCACGAACTGTATTTCGAGACGTCGGCTATGATTCTGACGATAGTAACCCTCGGAAAAATTCTCGAGGGCAGGTCGAAAAAGAATACCCTCGACGCGCTCGATAAACTCACCGATCTTACCCCCAAGACCGCAACGCTCATTGACGGAGATAAGGAAATAACCGTAAACGTCGAGGATATAAAGGTCGGCGACGTATTCCTCGTTCGACCGGGCGAGAGCATCGCCTGCGACGGAGAAATAATCGACGGAACAACTAATATAAACGAGGCGGAAATAACGGGCGAAAGCATGCCTGTTGAAAAAGGCGCCGGGGATACCGTTTACGCCGGAAGCAAAAATATTGACGGCGCGGTAAAGGTAAGGGCGTCGTTCGTCGGCGAGGAAACCACCGTCGCAAAGATAATAATGCTCGTCGAAAACGCCTCGGGAAGCAAAGCGCCGATAGCACGCCTTGCCGATAAGGTGAGCGCGTATTTCGTGCCGGCGGTGATTGCGGTAAGCGTGATTTCCTTTGCCGTGTGGCTGCTTTGCGGCGCGGATTTCGAATTTGCTTTTTCAAGGGCGATAAGCGTGCTCGTGATTTCCTGCCCCTGCGCGCTGGGACTCGCAACCCCCGTCGCGATAACCGTCGGAACGGGAAAGGCGGCTGAAAACGGCATTCTCGTAAAGAGCGCACAGAGCCTTGAAGTGCTCGGAAAAATACAAAATATCCTGTTCGATAAAACGGGAACCCTCACAAACGGCATTCCCGCCGTAACCGACGTTATCCCCGATGAAACGGAAGAAAATACGCTTGAACAAATCGCTTTTTCGATAGAAAAACAGTCGGAACACCCGATCTCAAAGGCAATTTGCGAAAAAGCCGTGCAAAACGGCGTAAAACCGCTTGAAGCGGTGAATTTCACCGCCTTTTCGGGCTTCGGCGTGAAGGCGGAAATCGAAGGCGAAACCTGCCTTGCGGGAAATCTTAAATTTATGGAGCAAAACGGTATTGACGCCGGAAAATCGGCTGAATTTGCCGAAAAACTTGCGGGAGAAGGCAAAACCCCCGTGTTTTTCGCAAAAGGCGGAAAGTGTCTTGGAATTATCGCCGTCGCGGATACCGAAAAGTCGGATTCAAAGAAAACCGTTGAAAAACTTGAAAAAGCGGGCATAAAATCAGTAATGCTGACGGGAGATAATGAGATTACCGCGAAAAATATCGGGGAGAAACTCGGCATTTCCGAAGTCAAGGCGTCGCTGCTTCCCGCCGATAAGGAAAAAGCCGTGTCGGAATTTGCGCTCGGAGGCGTAACCGCCATGGTCGGCGACGGAATAAACGATTCCGCGGCGCTTGCGCGCGCCGACGTCGGAATAACCTTTGCAAGCGGCACAGATATCGCTGTGGATTCGAGCGACGTGATTATCATGTCGGGAAAGACGGAGGACATCTTAAAATCGGTAAGCCTCAGCAAAGCGGTAATCAAAAATATTAAAATGAGCCTTTTCTGGGCGCTTTTCTACAACGTCGTCGGAATACCCGTCGCTTCTGGTGTGCTTTACCCGTTTACGGGACTGACGCTGAACCCCATGATAGGAGCCGCCGCAATGAGCTTGAGTTCGGTGTGCGTGGTTCTCAACGCATTGAGACTTAAAAAATGGAAATATAAAGAAACGGAGAACGAAAAATGAAAAAGAACGTAAAAATCGAAGGAATGAGATGTGAGCACTGCGCAATGAGCGTGCAGAAGGCGCTTGAAAATCTCGAAAACGTAAAGAGCGTAAAGGTGGATCTCGGTAAAAAGACCGCGAAAATGTCGCTGAAAGGGGATATTTCCGACGAAATAATCAAAAACGCGGTAAAGGAAGCGGGCTTTGAGGCGGTTTCGGTGGAGACGGAAAAATCCATTTTCGGGTAAAAGCCGAAAAATCGGTAAAAGCACTTGAAATTGAGTAAAATTAAGAGTATAATTATACTGTTAAGAAATGTTTTTTGAAAGGACGTTTTTATGCAGTTACTTAAGGACCGTATTTTAAAAGACGGCAATATCGCTCCGGGAGGAGTTCTGAAGGTCGACAGTTTTCTCAATCACCAGATAGACGTAAATCTCCTAAACGAAATCGGAAAGGAATTCAAAAGACTGTTTTCCGACGTGAAGGTGGATAAGATACTCACCATCGAAGCGTCGGGCATAGGAATCGCGTGCGTTGCCGCACAGTATTTTGACGTGCCGGTGGTTTTCGCAAAGAAGGCAAAGTCGAAAAATATAGAAGGCGGAGTGTTTTCAAGTAAAATCATGTCGTTTACATACGGAAAAACGTACGACGTCATGGTTTCGGTAAAATTTTTGAAGCCCGATGAAAATATCCTCATAATAGACGACTTTCTTGCAAGCGGAAAAGCGATAATCGGGCTTGTCGATATCGTAAAACAGGCGGGCGCAAACGTCTCCGGCGTGGGAATCGTAATCGAAAAGAGCTTCCAGGACGGAGGACAGACTCTTCGCGATATGGGCATCAACTTGAAGTCTCTTGCGGTAATAAAATCGATGGATGACGAAGGAAATCTCGAATTTGAGGACTGAAAATGCGGTTTTAACCGAAATGTTTACAATATTTTCATTGATTAAAGCGATATTTGCGTTATAATTATAATAAGTTAATGTGTTAATAATCGAATAAAAACGGAAAAAGGAAAGAAAATTTATGAAAAAGTTAATTATTTCTCTGCTGATTGTTGCGGCAGTTCTTTCTCTCGGCGTATACGCATACACCGGAACGGGAACACAGGCGAACCCCTACATGATAGAAACGAAGGAAGACCTGCAGGTTATTGCGGCGGCATCGGCCTCAAACTCCCTTAAGAATAAATATTTCAAACAGACCGCGAATATCGCGTTCGGAACGGAGAACTTCACGGGCATAGGCAGTGAGGATCATCCTTTCATGGGCAACTATGACGGCTGCGGATATACCATTTCCGGTACAAACGTTACCTGCATCGGTATATTCAACGTTGCAAAGGACGCCAGAATTGCGAACCTCAATTCAGAAATCAAGATAACCGCTGACAACTATATAGGCGGCATCGTAGGAAAGGCGCTCGGACAGACGGTTATAACCGACTGTACCTTCAACGGCATAATAAGCGTTCCCGAAAACAATATGATTCTCTCGTCCCGCATAGGCGGCATCGCGGGCTTTGCAGAAACGGCAGTGACGATACAGAAATGCGAAAACTTTGCATCGGTAAACGTTAATTCCGTACCGTTCATCACGTACGTCGGCGGTATCGTAGGACAGAACTACGGCTCGGTTAACTCGTGCAAGAACAACGCGTCGGTAACCGTTTGCTCGGATACCTATCTCGTAGCGGCGGGCGGAATTGCAGGACATAACGGCGGCGTCGTAAACTACTGCTTCAACTACGGCAACGTTTCGGGCGAAACAAGCAACGACCTCGCGGCAGTTTACACGGGCGGCATCTGCGGCTATAACGAAGGCGGAGTTCTCTCGGCAGTTCAGAACACTGCGTCGGTGCTCGTAACGAACTACGGAAAATATCCGGGTTACGCGGGCGGCATCTGCGGCTATAACGAAGGCGGTATAATCAACGTCGTAAGAAACGACGGAACGATAATTTCCGAAGGCGCATACGCAGGCGGTATCGTTGGACTCAATCTTTCGACGGAACAGGTTTCCGTTGTCGACAACGCAATAAATAAAGCGGACGTAACGGGCTCGTCGGGCATCGCAGGCGGTATCGCAGGCGTGAATATGTCGATAGTTGAAGACAGCGCGGAAGCGCTCGTATCCGGCTCCGTAAACCTCAATGACGTATACGGCGGCAACGCGATTGTCGGAAGCGAAATAACGTCCGGCGGCGCAACCTCGACGGTAGAAAACGTTTACGCACTTTCCGGCTCCGACGATAACGCAACCTTCCTTACCGCGGACCAGTTCACAAACGCAACGTCCCTTACGGGTCTTGACGCAAACGAATGGGTATTCCCGAGCGGATTTAACCCGAATATCGCAATCGCCGCGGACAATACGGAATTTGAAATAATCTTCGTAGACCACAGCGACGAAAGATTTGCATTCTCGGTATATAACCCCGGCTCAAGCACGAGCGCGACGGCAATTATCTCGTATTACAACTCGGGACGCCTCGTAGGAATTTCGATAAGCGGCATGTCGCTGCAGAACGGTTACACGACCTGCTCGGTTGCATCGCCTTATGCGGGATCCGATAATATAAAAGTAATGGTTCTCGACTCACTTACAGGTCTTATCCCGTTGGTAAAACCTTTACAAAGATAAAAACCGAATTTCAATAAATAAGGGGGGCCGACAGGTTTCCCCTTAATTTTTAGATAAGGTAATTTGTTTTTGCCGAAAGGAAATGATATTTTGAATATTACGGTTATTGGCTGCGGAAGATGGGGAAGCTGTATCGCATGGTACCTGGATAAGATTAACCATAAGGTAAAGCTTTACGGCAAAATCGATTCTCCGCATATGCAGAAGCTTCTTTCCGAAAGAAAAAACGAATACATAAAAATACCCGAAA